>CAYXOX010000037.1:22335-22618 GCA_964466745.1 uncultured Rhodobacterales bacterium | reverse complement strand
CCTGCTCCGGTTGCAGCGAGGGCGCCGGGCGGGGCGGCGCCGGGCGGCGCGGCGCCGGCGCAGCGACCGCCGGGGCCGCCGGGTTCTCGGGCCGCGCCGAAGGCAGCGGGGCTTCGCGCAGCGCGGTCGCAGCGAGCTCCGAAACCGCCGGCTCCAAGGCAGGCGGCTCGGCTACGGGCACCGGCGGGCGCGGTGGCCATGTCTATTTCCAGGCGGACGGTTCAATCCACACGCTTCAGGACGTCTCCTATCACCGCCATTACAAAGCCCCGCGTGGTACCCA
>CAYXOX010000037.1:0-22325 GCA_964466745.1 uncultured Rhodobacterales bacterium | reverse complement strand
GGGGCGGCGCGGCGGCCTGCTCGGGCGGCCCGGCCAGCGCCGGTGCCGCCGGGGCCCGCCCGGGGGCATCCGGCCGCTCGGCCGCCATCGGCGGCGGCGGCAACGCCTGGGCCGGGGGGGCGGCGGCGGGCTCGGCCGGGGGACGGCCGGAGGGTGCCGCGGGCGCGGTCTGCCAGCGTGCCACCATTGCGGAGAGTGCCGCATCGGGCGTGGCGATGGCGGCCGGCGCGCCACCAGCCCCACCAGCGCCCGCGCCGCCCCCGGAGCCTCCCGCCGGAAACACCGCGAAGGCCGCCAGATGGGCGGCAAGGGCCAGCGCCAGGCAAACCGGCAGATCGAGGCTGCGCATCATCGCACCGTCATCGCACCATCATCGCGCCGCCCTCACGGCGCCTCGACGGCAAGCGCCACCTCGCCGAGCCCAAGCCCGCCGAGCCGGCTCAGCAGGCGCGCCAGCTCCGCCGCTTCGAGGCGCGTGTCGGCAGCGATCCGCAGGGGTGCCTCGCCGGCCGCGGAAGCAGCCGCCTCGAGCGCCGCATCGCCCCTCAGATCGCCGAAGGCAAGGGTTCCGTCGGCGGCGAGGTAGAGCGCCGCGGCGGCGGGCCCTTCGCCCGGCGCCTCGCCCGCCACCCGCGGCAGCGTCACCTCCAGCGGGTCGGTCGGCGCGATGGACGCCGTCATCAGGAAGAAGATCAGCAGCAGGAACACCACGTTGATCATGGGAACGCCGTTTTCCCCCCGCGCCCGGCGCCGGGCGCGGGCGGAAAAGTCGAGACGCGCGCCGGTCATTCCACCACCACAAGCCGCGTGATGCCGGCACCGCGGAGCAGCGCAAGCACCTCCGCCAGGCGCCCCAGTTCGGCACCCTCCACCGGCCGGAGCACCACCAGCTCGCCCGGGCCGGCCATCAGCCCCCCAAGCTCCCCGGCCAGCGCCTCGGGGGGCACCGGCACGCCATTGAGGCGGAGCTCCGCGGGCGCGATGGTCACCAGCCTCGGCGGCCCCGTGTAGGCTTCGCCAGAGGCCCCGGCAGGTGCGAGCGGCAGGGTTTCCTCCACGCCGAAACGCGCGGCAAGCATGAAGAAGATCAGCAGCAGGAACACCACGTCGATCATCGGCGTGAGGCTGGGCCTGCGCGTGGGGCGTGGCGCACCGAAGGAGAAGCTCATCGCCGCGGCCTCCGGGGCCCGAAGGAGGAACGCACGCCGCCCGCAGCGCCGGCTCCCCGGGCGGGGCATGGCTGCGGGCGCACCCGGCTCACCGCGCGCCCCCGCCGGCGCGGGTGAACACCCGCGTCGCCGCGTCTTCCATCTGGCCCTGAAGCCGCTCCACGACGCTTTCGAACCACGCGAGCGCCGTAGCCGCGGGTATCGCCACGGCCATGCCGGCCGCGGTGGTCAGCAGCGCCTCCCAGATCCCGCCGGCCAGCGCCGAGGGATCGGCCCGGTTCCCGCTGGCCTCCAGCGCCTGGAACGCCTCGATCATGCCGAGCACGGTGCCGAGAAGCCCGATGAGCGGGGCGATGGCCGCGATCACCTCGAGCGCGCGCAGGCCGGACCGGGCGCGGGCCAGCTCGCCGCGGGCGATCCGGCCGATCTCCTCGCGCTGCGCCGCCTCCGAAAGCCGCCCCTCGTGGCGCAGCCGCATGGCCGCGCGCAGCGTCCGGGCGCGCACGCCGCGGGCCCGGGCGAGCGCGGCGAGCGCTTCCCGGTCGCGCCCGGCGCTCCAGAGGGCGAGCGCCACGTCGAGCCCGCCTCTGCGCCAGGCCCCGAGCCGCAGAAGGCGCAGGATCTTCCACATCACCAGCCCCAGCGTGAGCACCGAAAGCCCGGCGATGACCCACAGCGCGGCCCCCCCCCGCGCGAGAAACGCGGCCGCAAGCTCGAAAGCGGGATAGTCGGGCGGTATCAAGGATTCGCACTCCACGGACCGGGCCGAACGCCCGCCCCATGCCCGGGCGGCGGGGGTGCGGTCAAGGGGGCGCCCGCGAGCGGGCCGGCGCATCGGGGGGCACGGCGCCGCCGCAAATTGGCATCGGAAGAAAAACGGCGGCCGGCCGGAGAGCCGGCGAACCGGCAAGCGCCCCGGGTGCCTTGCCGCCGCTCAGCCGGCGGGCTCATCCGATCACCTCGAGCGGCTGGCAGAGGGGCAGGCCCTCGGCCTCGCCGAGAAACGCGCGGATGCCGAAGACCGCGGCGAGCGTCTCCGGGCGCAGCACCTCCACCGGCGGCCCGTCGGCCACGAGGCGGCCCTCGTGCAGCATCATGAGCCGCGTGCAGTGCCGCGCGGCCAGCCCCAGGTCGTGGAGCGAGACGAGCACCCCCCGCCCCTCCCCCGCAAGCGCGCGAAACACCTCCATCGTGCCGATCTGGTGGGCCGGATCGAGCCCCGCGGTGGGCTCGTCGGCGACGAGGAGCGCCGTTTCTTGCGCCAGGGCGCGCGCGATCAGCGCCCGCGCCTGCTCGCCGCCCGAGAGCCGGGTCGCCGCGCGGTGCCGCAGGGGCTCGAGCCCCATGCGCGCGATGGCCCGGTCGATGGCGCCGCGATCCTCGGCGGCGGGCCTGCCGCTGCGGCCCGGATAGGGCGTGCGTCCGAGACCGACCAGCGCCTCGACGCTCACCGGCCAGGCGATCTCCCGCTCCTGGGGCAGCCACGCCGCGGCGCGGGCCCGCGCCTCGGGCGCCAGCTGCGCCAGGGAGGAGCGCCCGCCGTGGGGCAGCAGCCCCAGCGCCGCACGCATCAACGTGGTTTTTCCCGCGCCGTTCGGGCCGACGAGCCCCACCACTTCTCCCGCCTCAAGCGTGAATCCGACATCGACGACCGCCTGCCGCGGGCCGGTGCGGCCGGCACGGGTCACCGTGAGGCCCTCGACCGACAGCAGGCTCATGGCGCGGCGCTCCGCGTCTTGAGGATCAGGTGCAGGAAGAGCGGCGCACCCACCAGTGCCGTCAGAACGCCCAGCTTCAGATCCCTTTCCGGCAGGGCGACCCGCGTGGCGATGTCGGCCGCGAGCACCATCGCGGCCCCGCCGAGCGCGCTGGCCCAGAGCAGCCGGGAGGGGCGCGCCCCCACCAGCGGGCGCAGGATGTGCGGCACCACGAGCCCCACGAAGCCCACCACGCCGGCCACCGCCGTGGCGGCTCCCACCACGCAAGCGGTGCCGATCACGAGCCGCAGCCGCAGCCCGGGCAGCCCGATGCCGAGCGCTGCGGCGGCGTCCTCGCCCAGGGTCAGCGCGTCGAGCCCCCGCCCGAGGGGCAGCAGAAGCGCTGCCCCGAGGGCCATGAGCGGCGCCGCGAGCCAGACATGGGTCATGGACCGGTCGGCCAGCGAACCCATGGTCCAGAAGACGATCTCGGCGGCGGCGAACGGGTTCGGCGAGAGGTTCAGCACCAGCGAGGTGAGCGCCGAGGCCAGCGCCGAGAGCGCGATGCCGGCGAGAATCAGCGTCAGCGCGCCGCCCCGCGGCCCGGCCAGGGCCAGCACCACCAGCACGCCCGCCAGCGCGCCGGCGAGCGCCAGGAGCGGAAGGCCGAGGGCGAAGCTCGCCGAAAGCCCGGTGTGGATCGCCACCACGGCCCCCAGCGCGGCGCTGCCCGAGACCCCGATGAGCCCGGGCTCCGCCAGCGGGTTGCGCAGGTAGCCCTGAAGCGCCGCGCCCGCGAGGCCGAGGCTGGCGCCCACCATCGCCCCGAGCAGCGCCCGCGGCAGCCGGATCTCCTGCATAACCAGGCCCTCGGGGGTATCGGCGGGGCCCAGGAGGCCCTGCAGCGCGGCGAGCGGCCCCAGCGCCGCCGGGCCGGTCAGCAGAGAGGCCGCCCAGAGCGCGGCCACCAGCGCGCCCAGCCCCCCGGCGAGGCGCGCGCCCGTCACGGCGCCCCCGGCGGGGAGATCTGCCGGGCCCGCCGGGCGAGGCGCTCGGCGGCATCGAGCACATGGGGCGTGCCGCACACCCAGTCACGGTCCATCGCGAGCGGAGCCCCGGTGCGGGCACGAAGCTCCACCACGACAGGATGGGACAGTATGGCCTCGCCGCGGCTTTCGCCCGGCAGCTCCTGCCCGGTGATCACCAGATCGGGGTCGGCCATGGCGAGGGTTTCGAGCGGAAGGAATCCGCCCCACTGCAAACCGGCCTCCGCCGCCACGTTGCCAAGCCCCGCCGCGGCCACGATCGCGCCGCCGAGGGTGCGCGGGCCGCGCGCATAGCCGTTGGCCGCGTAAAGGGCCGACGAGGGCCTCGCCGCCTCCGGGGGGGCCATGGCCGCAAGCCGCGCCCGCCGCGCCTCGAACCGGGCGATCTCGCCGGCCGCGGCGGCCTCGCGCCCCAGCAGGCGCCCGACCTCGGCAAGCCGGGCCGGCACGTCGTCGAGGCTTTCGGCCGGGTCGAGCACGGCCACCCGCAGGCCGAGACGGCGCAGCATCTCCAGCGTCGTCGGGTTCGAAAAGCGCCCGGCCAGCACGAGATCCGGCGCGAGCAGGTAGATCTCCTCTGCCCGCCCGCGGTTGACCGGGTAGGCCCGCGCCGCCTCGGCCATGGCCGAACTGCCCGGATCGCGCGCCAGATGCGAGACGGCCACGAGCTGGCCCGGCGCGGCTACAAGCATGGCGAGCTGATCGGTGCAGAGGTTCATCGAGACGACCCTGCCGGGAGACGCGCCCGCCCCGCCCGCTTCGGGCGGCGCCGTCGGCGGCTCCGCGGCCGCCGCAACCGTGCAAAGGGCCAGCCAGCCGGCCGCCAACGCAGCCGCGCCACGCCGCGCGCGGACCGCCCAGCGGCAGCCCGCCTGCGGCGAAGGGGTGTCAGAAACTGGCACGAAGCCCCGCATAGACCGTCCGCCCCGGCGCGACGTAGCCGAGCACTTCGCTGTACTCGGCATCGAAAAGGTTCTCGACCCGGCCGTAGAGCTGCAGGCCGGGACGCAGATCGTAGCTTGCAGCGAGCCCGACAGTGGTGAACGGATCAAGCTCCACGCCGGTGGCGAAGTCGCCGAAGAAGGCGTTGTCGGTCAGGCCCGCGACATGGCGCAGATCGGCCGACACGCTGCCGCGCCCGCCGAAGGCGGCCATCGTCGCGCCCAGCGACAGCTCGTGTTCGGGCCGGCGGATTTCCTTGCTGCCGTCGCTGTTCTCCGCCTGCAGATAGGTGTAGCCGGCCCGCAGGCCTAGGGACTCGCCGGCCTGCAGGCGTGCCGTCACCTCGAGACCGTTGCGCCAGCTCTCGCCGCTCTCGTTCACGAACGTCAAGCCGCCCGTGCCATCGGACGCCTCGACGATTTCGCGCTCCAGCACCTCGGCGAAGAGCGTCACGTCCACCGCGCCGCGCCCCCCGGCGAAGGGGAACTCGGCACCGAGATCGATGCTGCGGTTGCGCTCGGGTTCGAGCGCGGGATTGCCGACATACCCGAAGGCATCCGCGAAGAGCTCGAAATACGAGGGGTTGACCACGCCCGTACCGGCCGAGGCGTGCAGGCGGATGCCCGAGGCGGGCAGCGTGTACTGAAGGCCGAGTGCCCAGGTCGTGGCATCCTCGAACTCCTCGTTGTCGTCGAAACGCACCCCAGCCTGCACGTCGAGCCCGGTGTCGAAGTTGCCCCGGTACTCCAGCGCGACCGAGGTGCTGGAGCGCGCATAGTCCGGGTCGGCCCGCGAGGCGTCTTCCTCGCGCTCGGCAAGGAAGATGACAAGCTGCCTCGCCTCGGCGACGGGCGCCGCGTCGAGTGCATAGCTGAGCCTGTAGCGCAACGCCTCTGTGCGCGTGTCGATGGAGGGAAAGCCGTTGAAGGACTGGTCGAATTCGGTGAGCTCGTAGCCGAGGCGATGGGCGATGCGGGCCCCCGGCGCGCCGAGTTCCACGAATACCTCGCCGCTGCGCTCCTCGCGGGTGGAGGTCTGGCCGGGCGTGTCCACGACGTAGCCCTCGGCGGTGGCCGCGGTGAAATCGGTGCTGTCGAAGGCGTAGTCCTCCTCTGCGAGGCGCAGTGCGAAGCCGAAGGTGAGCCCTTCGCTTGCGGCCCAGTCCCCCGAGAGGGTCAGCGTGCGGCGGTCTGTGCCGTCCTTCTCGCCGCCCGAACCGGAGGCATCGAAGCCCTCGTCGTCGCGCGCGGCCAGCCCCAGGGCGAGCCCGCCTTGCGACCCGCGCACCGAGGCAAAGCCCGAGGCCGACAAGCCGCGGCCGGCCTCCACCGATCCGCCGGCCCGAAGCCCCGCGCCCTCAGAGCGCGCCGCCCCGGCGCGGGTGACGATGTTGACGACGCCCGCCGAGGCATTCGAGCCGAAGAACACCGATTGCGGGCCGCGCAGCACCTCGATGCGCGCGATGTTGGCGGTTTCGAGCCCGGAGAGGAAATACTCCCCGTCGCCGCCCGCGGCCTCGACCCCATCGATCAGGATGAGCGTGTGGTTGGCCTCGGCGCCGCGGATGCGAACCTGGGTGTTGGACGCGCCCGCGCTGGAAACGGAGACGCCCGGAAGCGCGCGCAGCGCGTCCTGCACGGTGGCGAGGCCCCGCGCCTCGATCTGCTCGGCGGTCAGCACGCTGCGGGCACGGCCGTAGGCCTCGCCGGCGATGGGCGCGAGACCGCCCGACACGATGATGGGCGGAAGGGTGAATGCCTCCTGCGCCGCGGCGGCGGGGGCCAGGGGGCCGGCGCCAAGCAGCAGGGCGGCGCCGAGCAGCCCTGTGGCGCGCCCGGCAGCGGGAGAAGAGTCGTGGGATACGCGGCGGATCATGCCTGCCTCCTTTCCGGTCGCCCCGCGCCGCGCCCGGTGGGGCGTTGGATGCGGGGCCGAGTGCGATGTCGTTGGAAAGGCGTGCTTTCCGCAGACGGTGAGGGTCGTCACCACTACGGAAGAACCGTTGCCACCGGCGCGCCCCGCGCCCGGACAGGGTGATCGCTCCGGCAGGTCTCCTGACTTCGCGGGTCACCGTTCGCCCGGGCCTTCCCATCCCCGAGGGGACAGTGGCATGTGCCGGGGTCACTCGCCGCTCACAGTTGCGGGGGCAGTCGCGGATTCACACCGCGTTCCCTTTTCATCGGGCGGCGCACCGCCCGAACCGAAGCGTTTCATGGCTAGCCCGGCCGCGCCGGTCCGGCAAGGTCTATCTTGGGCGCTGCGGCGAAATCGCCGGCGTCCGATCCGCGCCTTCGGGGCGGATCAGGCGACCGGGGGCGGCAGGATCAGGCTCGTGGCGATGCCCACGCCCTCGATCTCCACCTCGCAGCGATCGCCCGGCACGAGCGGGCCCACGCCCGCCGGCGTGCCGGTCATCACCAGGTCGCCCGGCGCCAGCGCCACGGCGCGGGAGAGGATGGCGATGATCTCGGGGACCGACCAGATCATCTCCGCGAGATCGCCCTCCTGGCGTAGCGCGCCGTTCACCCTGCAGGTGATCGCGCCGGCGGCCGGATGGCCCGCCCCGGTCACCGAGCGGAGCGGCCCGACGACCGCCGAACGGTCGAACGCCTTGCCCCAGTCCCAGGGGCGGCGCAGGGCCTTCGCGGCATCCTGCAGATCACGGCGGGTCAGATCGTTGCCCGCCGCGTAGCCCCAGACATGGCCGAGAGCCGCGCTCTCGGGGATGTCGGCGCCGCCGCGGCCGATGGCCACCACGAGTTCGGCCTCGTGATGCAGCGCGCGGGTGAGCGGCGGATAGACGATTTCCTCGCCGCTGCCCACGACGGCATCGGCGGGCTTGGTGAAGAAGAAGGGCGGCTCCCGCTCGGGGTCGTTGCCCATCTCGCGCGCATGGGCCGCGTAGTTGCGCCCGACGCAGAAGATGCGCCGCACGGGAAAGCGTTCTGCCTGCCCGGCCACGGCGACCGACGGCACCGGGGGCGGCTGGAACACGAAGCCGTCGGCCGCCTCGCTCATCGCTGCCGGGCACCGGCGCGGGTGCAGATGCAGGGATTACGGCTGATCATGGGCTTGCCGGTATTTCCTCATGCAATGCTACAGGAGCGTGCCACAGGCATCTGGTGCGGCGTCAGTTTCCGTAGACGACGCGCACGTAGTTGCGGGTTTCCCGGAAAGGCGGGATGCCCCCGTGGCGCTCGACCGCGCCGGGCCCCGCGTTGTAGGCCGCCAGGGCGAGGCGCCAGGAGCCGAAACTCTCGTACTGCATCCGCAGGTAACGCGCGCCCCCTTCGAGGTTCTGAGCCGGATCGCGCGGATCGACCCGCAGGAGCCGCGCCGTGCCCGGCATGAGCTGGGCCAGCCCGATGGCGCCCTTGTGGCTCACGGCGGCCGGGTTCCAGCCGCTTTCCTGGGTCACCAGCCGCAGGAAGAGGGTCTCGGGCACGCCGTGGCGCCGCGCCGCCGCCCGCGCCGCATCTTCCCACGGGCCCCGATGCACCGCCGGCGCGCTGCCCGGCTTCGGCGGCACCATCGCGCGTGCGGGCTCGAGCATCAGGGTCCCGCGTGACCGCGCCGCCGCCCGCTCGTCGAGAACCCGCGTCTGGCTGGAAAACAGGGACGCGCGGGACTTCGAAGAAAGCGTCTCCGACGCGGACGCGGGCACCGCCAGGGCGAAACCCGCCAGCAATCCAAGGAAAAAGCGCATCTGCTGCCCCCGATGCGTTCGTCGTTAGCGACACGTTAACCCATATCGCGCAGGCAGGCCAGCATTCGGCAGGGTGAATGCGCGCCGATGCGCTGATAGGCTGTGGCCCAGCGAAACAGAATCGACGGAGTGCGCCCATGGCCGGCTCGGTGAACAAGGTTATCCTGATCGGCAATCTCGGCCGGGATCCCGAGGTGAGGAATTTCCAGAACGGCGGCAAGGTGTGCAACCTGCGCATCGCCACCTCGGAAACCTGGAAGGACAGGAACACCGGCGAGCGCCGGGAAAGAACGGAGTGGCACTCGGTCGCCATCTTCTCCGAACCGCTCGTGCGCGTGGCAGAGCAGTATCTGCGGAAGGGCTCGAAGGTCTACATCGAGGGCCAGCTCGAAACCCGCAAGTGGCAGGACCAGTCCGGGCAGGACCGGTATTCGACCGAGGTCGTGCTGCGCCCCTACCGCTCGGAACTGACCATGCTCGACGGACGCGGCGACGGTGGCGGCGGCGGCGGTGGCTACGTTTCCGACCAGTCGTCCGGAGGGGACTACGGGCACGCCGATGATCGCGGCGGCCCCGGAGGCCCGGCCGGCCGGGACATCGACGACGAGATCCCGTTCTGAGCCGCGGCCGCGGCGCGCCGCACCGGGAGGCGCCGGCTCGAGGCCGGCGCGCGGCGGCCCCTCCCCCTCGCGCGCCGCCCTCCCCCTCGCGCGGCGCCGCCGCCGCGCGGGCGGCAGGCGAAAGCAGGGTATTGCCCTGCGGTGATCGCACCGCCCGCGGCGCCCGCACGGGCGGCAGAGATCGGCGGCCGTAGTTGTTTTCGGCGCCGAAGACCTGCGCCGTACCGCCTCGGCCGCGCCACTGCCGGGTTGACCGCGCTGCCCCGCCCGCCTAGGCGAACGACGCGGCGATGCCGCCCGCGAACCCGCCAGAACGAGGAGACCCGGCCATGAAACACGCGCGATCCGACTTCCCGCCCGGGTTCCTTTTCGGCGCGGCCACCTCCTCCTACCAGATCGAAGGGCACGCCTACGGCGGCGCCGGCCAGACCCACTGGGACAGCTTCGCCGCCACGCCGGGCAACGTCACGCGCGCCGAGACCGGCGCCATCGGCTGCGACCACTACCACCGCTACGAGGAAGACCTCGATCTGCTCGCGGCCATGGGCGCCGACTGCTACCGCTTCTCCACCTCCTGGGCACGGGTGCTGCCCGAGGGCCGCGGCGCGCCCAACCCGGAGGGGCTGGATTTCTACGATCGCCTCACCGACGCGATGCTCGCCCGCGGGCTCAAGCCCTGCGCCACGCTCTATCACTGGGAGTTGCCCTCGCCGCTGGCCGATCTCGGCGGCTGGCGCAACCGCGACATCGCCGGCTGGTTCGCCGATTTCGCCGAGGTCATCATGGGCCGGATCGGGGACCGCATGTACTCGGTCGCCCCCATCAACGAGCCCTGGTGCGTGAGCTGGCTGAGCCATTTCCTCGGCCATCACGCCCCGGGCCTGCGCGACATCCGCGCCACCGCCCGGGCCATGCACCACGTGCTGCTGGCCCACGGGCGCGCCATCGAGGCGATGCGCGCCCTCGGCCTTTCCAACCTCGGCGCGGTCTGCAACCTCGAATGGTCGGCTCCCGCCGACGAGAGCGCCGAGAGCGCCGCCGCCGCCGCCCGCTACGACGCGATCTACAACCGCTTCTTCCTCGGCGGGATCTTCAAGGGCCGCTATCCCGCGGAGGTGCTGGAGGGGCTCGAACCCCATCTGCCCGCGGGCTGGCACGACGATTTCGGCACCATCACCGCCCCGGTGGACTGGTGCGGGCTCAACTACTACACGCGCAAGCTGATCGCCCCCGACGGAGGTGCATGGCCGCACCTGAGGGAGGTCGACGGGCCGCTTCCGAAAACGCAGATGGGCTGGGAAATCTATCCACAGGGGCTTGGGGATTTCCTGCGGCGCACGGCGGCCGAGTACACCGGCGCGCTGCCGCTCTTCGTCACGGAGAACGGCATGGCGAACCCCGACACGGTGCAGGACGGCGGCGTTCCCGACGCGCCGCGCATCGCCTATCTCGACGCCCACCTCGAAGAGGTGCGCCGTGCCATCGCGGACGGCGTGCCGGTGGCGGGCTATTTCGTGTGGTCCCTGCTCGACAACTACGAATGGGCGCTCGGATACGAAAAACGCTTCGGGCTCGTCCACGTGGATTTCGAGACCCTCGCCCGCACGCCGAAGGGCTCGTACCACGCGCTCGCCGCGGCGCTCGCGCGCTGATCCCGGGCACGCCGCCAGCCGCGCCGCCCGGCCCCTGGAGAACACAGCGATGGAAGCAACCCTTCCCGAAAGCGCCACCGGGCCGCTGACCCTCGTAGCCGATATCGGCGGCACCAACACGCGGGTGGCGCTCGCGCGCGGGCGCACGCTCATGCCCCACACCGTGACCCGCTACCGCAATGCCGGCTACGCGGGCCTCGGCGCGGTGCTTACCGAGTTCCTCGCCACGCAGGACGCAGACCCCGACGCGGTGTGCGTGGCCGTGGCCGGCCCGGTACGCGAGGGCGTGGCCCACATGACCAACCTCGACTGGACCATCGACGCGGGCACCCTCGCGCGCGCCGCCACGGCCGAACGCGTGGCGATCCTCAACGACCTGCAGGCCCAGGGCTACGCGCTCGGCCACATCGCCGCAGAATGCCTGATCGGGATCACCGAAGGCCCCGACCTGCCAGGCGCCGACAGGCTGGTGATCGGCGTGGGCACGGGGTTCAACGCGGCGCCGGTCCACCGCACCCCGGCCGGGCGCTACGTGGCGCCCTCGGAATGCGGGCACGCCAACCTGCCGATCCGCACCGAGGCGGAGCTGCGGCTGTGCCGCTTCGTGGAAACCGCCCACGGCTTTCCCGCGATCGAGGATGTGCTCTCGGGCCGCGGGCTCGCGCGGGTCTATGCCTGGCTCGGCTCGGAGGCGGGCGATCCGCGCGAGGCGACGCCGGCCGAGATCGTGGCCGCATTCTCGGCAGGCACCGATCCGCGCGCCGAGGAGGCGGCCCGAATCTTCGCGCGCATCCTTGGCACCGTGGCCGGCAACCTCGCCCTCATCCACCTGCCCTTCGGCGGCATCTTCCTCGTGGGCGGCGTGGCGCGCGCCTTCGCCCCATACCTGCGGGGGCTCGGCTTCGAGACCGCCTTTCGCGACAAGGGCCGCTTCGCCGGGTTCATGGGCAATTTCCCCGTGACCGCCGTGACGGACGATTTCGCCGCGCTCACCGGCTGCGCCAGCCACATGGCGGAGCTCTCGGAAAAATCGATGCCGTAAGGGCATTCTTAAACCTCCCTTCGCTAGGCAGGAGGCGCTAAGCGACGAAGGGAGTTGATGGATGGCAAGTTTGCCCGCCCCGCCGGGCGCCAGTGCCGGCGCGCTCGCCCTGCCGGCCCGCATGGACAGCCGGGCCGCCCCTGCCCTTGCCGAGGCCCTGCGCGCGGCGCCGCCTGGCCCGCTGCGACTCGACGCGACAGGGGTGCGCATGCTGGGCGGGCTCTGCCTGCAGCTGCTGCTCGCCGCCGCGCGCCAGCGCGGGCCCGATCTCGTGATCGACGGGCTCGGCCCCGAGACGGTCTTGCAACTGGCGGTCTTCGGCCTCGACCCGGCCGATATCGCCCCGGGCGGAGCGCTTCCGGCATGAGCCTCGCCGTGCTCGCCGTGGACGACAGCCGCACGATGCGCGACATGCTGCGCCTGGCGCTCACCGAGGCCGGGTTCAGCGCCCATCTCGCCGAGGATGGCGCGCACGCGCTGGAAGTGCTCGACCAGCTCGAACCCGACGTGATCATCACCGATATCAACATGCCGCGCCTCGACGGCTTCGGCCTCATCGGCGCCGTGCGCGCGCGGCCAAGCCACGAGACCACCCCGATCCTCGTGCTCACCACCGAGAGCGCGCCCGAGCTGAAGGCGAGGGCAAGATCCGCGGGAGCGACCGGCTGGATCGTGAAACCCTTCGACCCCGAAAAGCTCGTTCGCGCGCTGCAGATGGTGGCCGGCTGACCATGAGCGCCACCGACCCGATGGCCGAGATCCGCGCGGCCTTCTTCGTGGAATGCGAAGAACTGCTCGAAGCGCTCAACGACGGGCTCGCGGCGATGCAGGACGGCGGGGCGGACGAGGAAACCGTGAACACGGTGTTCCGTGCCGTGCACTCGATCAAGGGCGGTGCGGGGGCGTTCGGCCTCGACGGCCTCGTGCGCTTCGCCCATGGCTACGAAACCGCGCTCGACGCGCTTCGCGCGGGGCGGCTGGCGACCGATACCGCCATGCTCGGGCTCTTCTTCGAAGCGGCGGACGTGCTCGCCGATCTCACCGCCGCCGCCCGCGACGGTCTCGATCCGCCCACGAACCGCGAGGAGGTCCTGCGCAGGCTCGACGCGCTGACCGGCAGCGATGCCGCCCCGCAGCCGGAGCCGGCCGCCGCCGCGTTCCAGCCCATGGCGCTGGACCTTACGGACCTTGCACCCGCGGACGACTCCGGGCGCGAACCGCTGGCGGCGGCAACGTCGCCTCCCGAAGGGTTCAGGCTGCGGTTCACCCCCTGGCGCGGCCTCTACGAAAGCGGCAACGAGACGCTGCATATCCTTCGCGCGCTCGGCGATCTCGGCGACATCACAGCCAGATGCGACGCGAGCGCCCTGCCTCCGCTCGAGGGCCTCGATCCGGCCGAAGCCTTCCTGCGCTGGACGATCGAGCTGCGCGGCCCGGCGGGCGAAGGCGCGGTGCGCGAGATCTTCGACTTCGTGGACGGGCTCTGCGACCTCGAGATCGTTCCGCTTGAAGGCGGCACGACCGACGGGAGTGCCGCCGCCGCGGGGACGGGCGCCGCTGGGGCCGCGCAGGCGCTCCACGCCGAGACCTCCGCCGGCGCGGACACGCCGGGAAACCTGGCCGGGCCCGAACCGCAGGGACAGCCCGCCTCCAAGCCCGCCGGGACCGGGGCACGCCCCTTGGCGGCGAACCATCCACGGCCCACCGTGCGGGTCGATCTCGAACGCGTAGACCGGCTGGTGAACCTGGTGGGCGAGCTTGTCATCAACCAGGCCATGCTCTCGCAATCCATCGCGGAGGCCGGCCTCAACGCGATCACCGAGGTGACATCCGGACTCGAGGAATTCATGCGCCTCACCCGGGACGTGCAGGACAGCGTGATGATGATCCGCGCGCAACCGGTAAAGCCGCTCTTCCAGCGCATGTCGCGGATCGCGCGGGAGGCCGCGCCGCTCGTCGGCAAGGAAGTGCGATTCCTGACCGAGGGCGAAACCACCGAGGTGGACCGCACGGTGATCGAACGCCTGGCCGATCCGCTCACGCACATGGTGCGCAACGCGGTGGACCACGGGATCGAAGCGCCCGAGGCGCGTATCGCCGCCGGCAAGGCGGCACAGGGCAGCGTCCGCCTTTCGGCCAGTCACCGCGGCGGCCGCGTCGTCATCGAGATCGCCGACGATGGCGCCGGGATCGACAGGGCGCGCGTTCTCGAGAAGGCGCGGGGCCGCGGGCTGGTGGAGCGCGAGGCCCAGCTCAGCGACGGCGAGATCGACAACCTGCTGTTCCTGCCCGGATTCAGCACCGCCCCGGCCATCTCCGACCTTTCGGGTCGCGGCGTCGGGATGGACGTGGTGCGCACCGCGATACAGGCGCTCGGCGGGCGCATCGCCATCGCCTCGCGCCCCGGCGAGGGCACCTCCTTCACCATCAGCCTGCCGCTCACCCTGGCTGTGCTCGACGGCATGGTGGTGCAGGTGGCCGGGCAGACGCTCGTTGTTCCGCTCTCGGCCATCGTCGAGACGCTCGCCCTCGGCGAGGCCGACATCCGGCACGTCGGGGCGGCGGCGCGGGTGGTGCCCGTACGGGGCAGCTTCGTGCCGCTCATCGATCTCGGCACCGAGCTCGGTTTCCGTGCCGACGGCGCCGCTTCGGCGAACGCCATCGTTCTGCTCATCGCCCATGAAGACGGCAGCCGCGCCGCCTTCGTCATCGACCGGATCCTCGATCAGCGCCAGGTGGTGATCAAGGGCCTGCAGGACAGCTACGGCCGGATCCCCGGGGTGGCGGCGGCCACGATCCTCGGCGACGGCCAGATCGCACTCATCCTCGACCCCGTCGACATCATGGCCACCGCCGCGGACCGCGTGCGCGCCACCCCACCCATGCCCCTTGCCGGATGAACCCATGAGCACCCAGGAAGACCGCAATCCCACCGCCGAACAGGAGCTTCTCTCCTTCCGCGTCGCCGAGCAGGAATACTCGGTGGACATCATGGCCGTCCGCGAGATCCGGGGATGGGCCAAGGCAACCCCGCTGCCGCGGGCGCCGGCCTATGTCTGCGGCGTCATCAACCTGCGCGGAACAGTGCTGCCCATCGTCGATCTGGCCGCGCGCCTCGGCCTCGAACGGTGTCAGCGCACCGACCGCGATGTCATCATCGTGGTGCAGATCCGGCACCACACGCTCGGCCTGCTGGTGGAGGCCGTCTCCGACATTCTCGCCATCCCGCGCGACGCACTCCAGCCCCCCCCCGAGATGAGCGCCGCGGGCGCGCGCGGCTTCGTCAGCGCGCTCACCATCCACGAGGGCCGGATGATCCGCGTGCTCGACCTCGACAAGGTGCTGCCCGAAGATCGCTCGGAGGCCGCATGACCGCCCCTGCCGAACTGTCCGACGCGCATTTCCGCAAGATCGCCGCGGTGGCCCATGAAGCCGCCGGCCTCGTGCTGCTGCGCGAGAAGGCTCCGATGATCCGCTCGCGTCTCGCGCGGCGGCTGCGCGCGCTGGGGCTCCACGACTACGGTGCCTACTGCGCGCTGCTCACCGGGCCCGGCGGCGAGTCCGAGCGCGCGAAGCTCGTGTCGGCGCTCACCACGAACGTTTCGCGCTTCTTCCGGGAGCCGCACCACTTCGACGTGCTGCGCCGGGAGATCTTCGAGCACCCTGCCTTCATCGCCGACCGGCATCTGCGGATCTGGTCGGCGGGCTGCGCGCAGGGGCAGGAAGCCTACTCGATCGCCATGACCGTCGCGGAAAGCGGGCTCGAGCGGCAGGGCCGAACGGTCCAGATCCTGGCCAGCGACATCGACGACGACATCCTCTCGCGCGCGCAGGCGGGGGTCTTCGAGGCCGGCCAGTCCGAAGGGATCGATGCGGCGCGACGCGCGCGGTTCTTCGAAACCTCCGGCCGCGACGGGCTCGCCGCCCGGCCCGGGCTGCGGCGCCTCGTGCGTTTCGAAAGGCTGAACCTGCACGGCCCCTGGCCCCCGCGCCCGCCCTTCAACGCCATCTTCTGCCGGAACGTGGTGATCTATTTCGATGCCGACGCACAGGCGCGGCTCTGGCGCCGCTTCGCCGACGCCCTCGTGCCCGGAGGATGGCTGTTCCTCGGCCATTCCGAGCGCATCGCCCCCACGCCCGACTGCCCGCTCGCATCGCGCGGCGTCACCGCCTACCAACGTGCCCCGAGCCCCAGCGAAGGAGGCGGATGCCTTGGCCCTGCGTGACCAGATCAGGCTCCTCGTGGTCGACGACATGTCCACCAGCCGCGGGCTGCTGACCCAGGCGCTCGACGGGTTCGGCATCCGCAACGTGGCCGCGGCGGCCGATGCCAGCTCCGCGCTCGCCAGCCTCAAGTCCGCCCCCGCCCACCTCGTCATCTCCGATTACAACATGCCGGGGATGGACGGGCTCGAACTCCTGCGTGCCCTGCGGGAGAACCCGGCGACCAAGGGCGTCGGGTTCATCCTCGTGACCGGGCGGGCGGACCCCGAGGTGATCGAGCGCGGCCGCGCCCTCGGCATGAACAACTTCATCGCAAAGCCCTTCCAGCCGAACGACCTGCGCACCTGCCTCGAAGCCGTCGTGGGCCGGCTTTGACCGCCGTGCCAACCGGACCGGACGACCCGGCTTCGGACACCGCCGCAAGTAGCCCGCCGGGCGCTCCCTCCCGCGCCGCAGCCACCACGGGATCCGCGCAGAGGGTCGCGGGCGGCAGGTCGCTGCAAGGGGCGCCTCGATCGGGGCCCGAGGCAGGTGCCGGGCGGCCGCCGCCGGCCGCGCGTGCGGCCCGCACGCTGGCGCGCGAGCTGGCGCAGCTCGCCCGGGATCTCGCCCGTTTGCAGGATGCGATGGCCGGGCCGGCGGCGTCCGGTGCCCTGCCCCGCGATGCCCGGCACGCGCTGCAGGCGCTCGACCGCGCGACGCAGACCGCCGAGGACGCCGCGCGCGCGCTCGAGCTTGCCGCACCGGCGCTACTGTGGGCGCCGGCCGGGCCGCCGAGCGCAGAGGCTCTCTCCACTCGGCTGCAGCAATACGATCTTGCCCGCGCGCTCGCCGCCGGCCGATGCCGGGAACCTCAGGACAGCGCCCCTTACGCAGGCGATCCTCACCTCTTCGAGTGATCCAACCCCCGCCGCGTGCCAGTGCAGCCGCGGCCCGATCCCCTGGCGGTACGGTCGCTGCCTCCTTGCCAAACATGCGGCCCCGAACGCGGCATGATCCCGGCGGCGCGGCCTGCCCATCGCCGGGCGCGGTGCGCCGGCGATCCGAACGGGTGGATCATGCCCGGCGCGAGCCCCGAAAATGGCAGCGGGAGGCGCAAGGCGGGAGACGGGGGCGACACTCGACGCCGCTCTGGCATTGGCGCCGACGAAACCGGAAGCCGGCGCTTCGCGAGGAAGACCGTCCGCCCCGGGCCGATGCCGGCCGCGATGCGCGCTCCGCGAGCGATCCCTCCGGCCGGCGCGGCCGGCCCCGCTGGCGCGTCAGAAGAGCTCCACGGCGTCCGGCCCGGTCACGCTCGGCGGCCTCGGCCTGACCCAGATGCCGGCGGTCCCCTCGTCCTGCAGCAGCCGCTGGCGAACTTCACCGGTGGACGGGGTGAAGTCGACGCGGCGCGCCCGGCTTCCGCCCACGCAGCCACCCAGATGAGGAATGCCCTCGATCAACAGAAAATTGCGTGCAAATTCCACGTTTCTTGCACCGACATCCGAGAGCCCCGCGATCATCCGGCCGCCGCCGAAGAGCTTCGCCCGGAGCCGGGATTTGCAGGCGCCCGCCTTGAGCAGCCCGTTGAGCAACACCTCCATCGCATAGGCCCCGATGCTCTCGGGACGCAGCGCGCCGGCGCCCGCTTCACCGGGAAGGACCATGTGATTCATCCCGCCGATCCCGGCCTCGTCGTCCCACAGGCACGTTGCCACGCAGGACCCGAGGATGGTGGTGATGACGGTCGGTTCCGCGGCACTGCCCACCGCGAACTCCCCCTGGGATATGTGCGTCCGCACCGGGCGAGGCGAAGGGCTCATGGCCTCGCCCCCGGGGCTGCCGCCCGTGCCTGCCCCGCGGCAAGGCGCTCGGCACAGGCCTGCAGAAGCGCCGGGCCGATGGCGGAAAGCGGCGTGCCGCCCGGCACCGCGCCAAGCTCCACCGCGGCGCGGGGCATGCCGTAGACGACGCAGCTTTCCGAATCCTGGGCGAAGACCTGCCCGCCCGACAGTGCCAGCCCCGCCAGCCCCTCGGCGCCGTCGCGCCCCATGCCGGTGAGCAGCGCCGCGACCGCCCGCGCGGCAGCGGGACCCGCGGACTCGAAGAGCACATCCACAGACGGCCGGTGGCCGCACCGCGGCGGTTCCGCCACGAGACGGCAGCGCCCCGCGCCGGCGAGCCCCGGCTCCCAGCGCAGATGCGCCGCGCCGCCCGGGGCGAGGCAGACAAGGCCCGGCCGGAGTTGCAGCCCGTCGCTGGCAAGGCAGACCTCCGGCGCCATGCGCGCATCGAGGCGGGCGGCGAAGCTGCGCAGGAAGCTGTCGGGCATGTGCTGGACGATCAGCGTCGGCGGGCAGTCGGGCGGGAAGCCTTCGAGGACGGTTTCGATCGCGTCCACCCCGCCGGTGGACGCGCCGATCAGAACGACCCGCCCGTTCCAGCCGCCCAGCCCGCCGGCCGTGACCCGCGCAGTCTCCTTCGGGGCTGCCCCCGGCGGCGCGGTGCGGTCAGGGCGCGGCCGCGTGCGAACCTGGGCCCGCGCCGCGGCCAGAACGCGCTCGGCAAGGCCGCGGAAGGCGGCAGCACCGTCTCGCCCGGAGGGTTTTCCCACCGCATCCACCGCGCCGGCCGCCAGCGCCTCCACCGCGGCGCGGCTGCCCGCCTGCGTGAGCGAGGAGAGCATGACCACCGGCATTGGCCGCAGGCGCATGAGTTGCTCGAGGAAGGCGAGCCCGTCCATCTTGGGCATCTCGATGTCGAGGGTAAGAACATCCGGAGAAAGCCGGGCGAGCGCGGCACGCGCCTCCAGCGGGTCCGACGCCTCGCCGACCACGACGAGCCGCGGATCGCGCGAAAGCGTGGCGCGGATCAGCGTCCGCATGGTTGCGGAATCGTCCACCACCAGCACGCGGTAGGGGGCTGCGGGCGTCAACTCGCGCCTCCGTGCAAACGGGCGTGCATGACGCGGGACAGGATCGTTGGCTGGGGCATGGCGCTAGTCCGGGCAGCGGCGCCGGGCATCCGGCACCGGCAACCTGCACCAACGCATTGAAGAAAGGCTTAATCCTGCCGCGCGAGTGCCGCCAGATCCGCCGGGCGATCCACGTCGGCGAGAAGCGCCGGAGCGGTCGGCAGGACATGCCCCGCGGGCAGCCGGGCGAGGAGCGCCCCCGCCCCGCGATCCCCGCGTTGTGCTTCGAGCGCGCGGAACCAGCGCGCCGAGAAGCAGGCCGGCGGCATGCGCGCCCCTGCCCGGCCCCGCGCATCCGGCCGCACCGCTGCAGCGCCCACGGCACTCGAGGCCGCGCGCTGCACGACCCGGCGGGCCAAAGGACCGGGCACCCGCGGCATGTCCGCCAACAGCACCAGCACATGGCTCGCGCCCCGCCCCCGGGCGCGGGCGATCCCTGCGGCAAGGCTGGCCGATAACGCTCCTCGTCCGCGGGGCGCGACGAGCACCGGCTCGAAGCCGGGAAAGAGGCGCGCGGTCGCCATCCCATGCACCGCCACGAGGCGCACCGGCGCGGGCACCGCGCGGGCGGTTCGCGCGGCGTGAGCCGCGAGCGGCTGCCCGGCCAGCGGAGCGAGAAGCTTGTCCTCCGGCCCGAAGCGCCGCGAGGCTCCGGCCGCCAGCACGAGCACCGCGAGCCTCACCGGGCGTCCGGCCTTTCGGGGCCCGATCGCGCTTGGGCCGGGGAAGGCCCGGGCTGGCCCGAACGGCTCATGTCCGCGCGGGCTGCGCGGTCGCCAGCACCTCGGCGAGGACGGAAACTGCCAGCGTTCGCGCGTCTCGCGCCGAGGGCACCAGCCCAACCGGCCCGCGCAGCCGCGCGAGCGCCTCGGGCGGAACGCCCATCGCCTCGAGCGCGAGCGCCCGGGCGCGGCTGGCCGCGCGGCTCCCCTGGGCGCCAACGAAGAAGGCCGGGGACGCCAGCGCGCCAAGCAGTATCGGTGGCTCCAAGTCGTGATCGTGGAAGAAGAGCACCACGGCCGTGCGATCGTCGCAGGCGAGGTCTTCCGGCCAGCCGGGCCGGGGCAGCGCGCGCACCGGGCACCCCGAGGCAAGGGCCTGGGCGCGCGTTTCCTCGTCGGGCGAAAGCAGCAGCGCCGGAAAGCCCACGGCCCGCACGAGGGCCGCGAAGCCGGCCGCCTCGGGGCCCTTCCCGAACACGAGAAAGCGGATCTCGGGCTCGCAGCGCAGGCGGAAGCGCGCCCCCTCCCCCTCCCACCCGGTTTCCCCTGCGTCGCGAAGGGAGAGCGCGCCCGTGGCGGCATCCGCGACCAGCGTGGCGGGCCGGCGCGCGGCCAGCGCCGATCGCAGCGCGGCGAGCGGCTTCCGGTCCGGGTCCGGAAGCACGAGAATATCGAGGCCGCCGCCGCAGGGCAGCGCGATGTCCATGAAGGGCGAGCCGCGCCCGTAGCGCAGCCGGAGGGGCCTGCCCTCCCCCAGCGCCTGCTCGGCATGGAGGGCCAGATCGGCCTCGATGCAACCCGAGGAGAGCGAGCCGCTCCGGCTGCCGTCGGCGAAAAGCGCCATGGCCGCGCCCACCGGCCGGTACGAGGGGCCTTCCGTTCCGGTCACGAAGGCCAGCGCCGCCGGCGCATCGGGCCTGTCGAGCACGGCGGCGAAGGGCCCGAAGGGATCATGGCCTTCGGGCTGCAGGCCGGTGGAAGGCCCGTCCGGATCGGTCTCGAGGGTCGCATCCTCGGCGATCATCCCGGCGCGCCTCAGCCCGCCTCGGCCCGGTCGCCGCGCCCCGAGCCCCACATCGGCCGGTTCGGGCGCCACCCGAGCGAGACGGAAATGTTCTGGCAGGTTTCCATCAGAAGCTCGAGCAGGCGCTCGCGCATCTCCTCGTTCTGCATCTCGGATTTGCGGGTGACGAAACACACGGAGGCGACGACGCGGTCGTCCTGGTTCATCACCGGGGCCGAAATGCTCGCGGCGAAGAGCTGAACGTCGCCGAGCGTCACGGCATAGCCCTCTTCGCGGATGCGGGCGAGGCGCTCGCGCAGCACCTCGGGATCGGTCACCGTGCGCGGCGTGAGCGCGACGAGGGGCGTGCGGAGATACTCGTCGATGAACTGCGGCTCGGCATGGGCCAGCAGCACCTGCCCCTTCGAGCCGGCATGCAGCGGGAAGTGGTATCCCACGTCAGCCTTGGTGACGGCCTCCTCGCTGTCGGCGTTGTAGAGCACCGTGCTCTGCCACCCCGAGCGCTCGACGAGCTGGACCGTGACGGTGGCCGCCTTGGCAGCCGCCTTGAGATAGGGGCGCGCCGGCTCGAGCACCGGGTGATTGGCCACGTAGGTCGAGCCGATGAACCACATCCGCGGCCCGACGCTGTAGCGGTTCGTCTCGGTGTTCTTGCGCAGGAAACCACCCTGCTCGAGCTGCTGGAGCGTGCGGTGAAGCGTCGCCCAGGAGATATCGAGGCTCTCGGCGATATCCGTGGCACGCCCGGGATTTGCCGCGACATGTTCAAGCACCTGGAGCGCCCGGTTGACTCCCTTCAGAGGAACCTGCGTGGTCGGGAGCGGGGCGTTCTCTGAGCCGGAAATCGAATTCATGCGCGGTCACCAGGCCTCGGGGTGCCACAGCGGGGCAGCGCGCCGACGCCGGCCACCGCTGAGCGGATATGGCATCACCATAGCGGCCACGATCGGGCTTGTCATGCCGAAGCGGCCTCCGTCGACAACCAAGCGCCACGGGACGGCCCCGGTGTCGGCACGGCGATGCGGGTCGGCGGCCACCGCGCACGCTCCGGGGGGCACTGCGGTGCTACTCCGTGCCAGCCCGCCAGCGCGCACGCCCGCAGAGCTGCGCGGCAGGGCACGGGGCAGCCAAGGCCGCCGCCTACCGCACCGGGCGAGCGGCCGAACGTTCAGTCTTGGGGAGCCCGGACGAGCCAGGCGTTCACGGCAAGGCGGGAGACGGGCTTCAGGCCATGCGCACTCCAGACGACGCGCAACGCTCGACGCAGGTGATGCCACCGCGATCAGGCTCCCCGCCCCTTTCCACGCCCGTGGCCGATGGCCGTTCGCGGGCCCGCGGCGAAAAGGACGCCGAGAATGGACCCGCGAGAGCCGAGAGCTTGGCGACGGGCGACGGGCGACGGGCGACGGGCGACGGGCGACGGGCGACGGGCGACGGGGAGTATACCCGCCTCGAGGCGCGCCTGTCTAGAATAGAATCTCTCGAGGGCATCCTTGCGTGCGGCAAGACGGAAATAGAGGCTACA
>CAYXOX010000036.1:1005-22670 GCA_964466745.1 uncultured Rhodobacterales bacterium | reverse complement strand
GTTGTTGGAGGCGGCCTGCACGAGCGTCCAGCCGAAGCCCTTGTAGTTGAACAGCGTCTCCACGATGACGACGCCGTTCAGAAGCCAGGGGAACTGCAGCATGATCACGGTGAAGGGCGCGATCAGCGCGTTCCGGAGCGCGTGTTTCAGCACGATGTTGCGGAAGGAGACGCCCTTCAGGCGGGCGGTGCGGATATACTGGGCCGTCATCACCTCGGTCATGGAGGCCCGCGTCATCCGGGCGATATAGCCCATCCCGTAGAGCGCGATCGTGAGCACGGGAAGAAAGAAGTTCTCGAAGGTGGCGTTTTCCATCGCGCCGGTCGCGGTGCCCTTGAACCATCGCAGCCCCGTGACGGAGGAAGCAAAGAGCGTGATGAAGATCACGCCCGAAACGTATTCCGGCGTGGCGGTGCTGGCGATTGAGAAGGTGGAGAGCGCACGGTCGGTGCGGGAGCCTTCGCGCATGCCGGCGAGCACGCCCACGATCAGCGCCATGGGAACCATCAGGAGCATCACCCAGAACATGAGCTTGCCGGTGAGGCCCAGTCGCGTGTTGATGATTGTGCTCACGTCGTCGCGGAACACCGTGGAGGTGCCCCACTCGCCCTGGAGCACGCCGCAGAAGCGCGGCGCCTGCTCGGGCGGGACATCCGAGGAGATGCACCGCCCCGTGATCGTGCCGTCCTCCGCCTCCCGCGTCCAGCCGGGGGCGATGCCGAGCCATTCGCCGTAGCGGGCGATCAGGGGTTCGCCGTAGCCGCGGGCCGCAAGCCAGCTTTCGACCTGCGCATCGGTCATGCGCATGTTGCCCTGCGTCTTGGCGAGCTTCTCGAGGTTGGGCTGCAGATTGGTGAGGAAGAACACCACGAAGGTGAGGCACAGCGCCGTGAGCACCATCACGCCGAGACGGCGCAGGATAAACAGTGTCATCGCGTCTCCGTCCCGTCAGGGGCCATGCGTGGCCGGTGTGGCCTGTCCGCGGCGGGCCGTGCCGCCGCGGACGCGCCGCCCTCCAGCCGATTTCGGCTGCGGGGGCGGCTTGTCAATGCCGGGCTCAGGCGGCCCGGCCCCACTTGTAGTGGTGATGCTCGAAGGTGATGTGCTGTTCGATGCCCACGAAGCCGGGCAGCGCGTGGCGGTAGAGCGAGCGCCAGTAGGGCTGGATCGTCACGCCTTCCTCCTGAAGCAGGGCCTGGCCGCGGGCCGAAAGCTCCCGGCGGCGATCGGCATCCGCGATCGAAAGCGCCTCCGCGAGGATCTCGTCGAACTCCGGGTTGGAGAAGCCGAACTCGTTCCACGCCTCGCCCGAGCGGTAGGCCAGCGCCCAGATCTGCACGCCGAGGGGGCGGTGATTCCAGTTGGTGGAGGAGAAGGCGTAGCCGGTCCAGTCGTTCCAGAAGGTGTTGCCGGGCAGGATCGTGCGGCGCACGTTGATGCCGGCGTCTCGCAGCTGGGCCGCGACGCTGTCGGTGGTGTTGCGGCGCCAGTCGTCGTCGATGGAGATGAGTTCGTGTTCGAAGTCCTCCATGCCGGCCTCGCGCACGAGTTCCAGCGCGCGGGCAGGGTCCACCGGCTGCGGGGGCAACTCGGCGTATTCCGGGTGGATCGGCGCGACATGGTGGTTCTCGGCCTCGACGCCGCGGCCCCCGTAGCCGAGATCGAGGCAGACCGCGTTGCTCACGGCGATCTGGATCGCCTGCCGCATGCGCTTGTCGGCGTAGGGGCGCATCCCGTCGACCTCGGCGAGCTGGTTGGGCCGGATCACGATGGTGGCGCCGGTGACGACCTCGGATTTCTCGAGGCCGAGGCTGTCCATGATATCGATGAACTCGCCGACGCTCTCGTGGAGCATGTCGACTTCCTCGCTCTCAATGGCGGCGAGCCAGGCGGCGCTATCGGTCCCGTAATCGACGTATTCTATGCGGTCGAGATGGGGCCCGCCGTAGACGTCGGTGCCCCACCAGTCGTGCTCGGTGTTGCGCACCAGCGTGCAGCGCACGCCGACTTCCAGCTCCTCGATCACGTAGGGGCCGGTGCCGACGTTCCGGACCGCCTCGGCATCGTAGCTTTCGTGCACGACGGCCGCGGGATAGTCGGACATGTTCGGGATCAGCGAGATGTCGGGCGCTCCGAGGTTCAGCCGCACGGTGAGCGGGCCTGTCACCTCGATGGCGCCCTCGCGCGCCTGCCCCGTCTCGGGATCGACGAGGCTTCCCATCCGGGCGGCCATGGAATTGCCTTCGAGGTTGGCATCGCACCATCCGCGGATGTTGCGCGCCACGTCCTCGGCGGTGAACGGATCGCCGTTGTTCCAGGTCACGCCCTCGCGGACGTTGAGCACGTAGACGGTGGCGTCGTCGTTGACCTCCCAGCTGTCGAGCAGCATGCCGCGCACGGTACCGTCGTTGTTGTACTCGACGAGATACTCCAGCGTGCCGCGGGTCTGGTTGGCGATCTCCGACCAGTCGGCGGTGCGGGTATCCTTCAGGGCGCGCACGCTCATCTGCACGCGCAGCGTTCCGCCGGGCGCGATGTGGGCCGCGGCTTCCGCCGGCGCGGAGAGCCCGAGGGCTCCGTAGGCTGCGGCGGCCGTGGCGCCGAGCGCCGTCGAACGTGTCAGAAACTCGCGGCGGCTCAGCTTACCTGCCTCGACCTCCGCGGCATACATGCCGATGGCGGGGTGGAGGGGGGCTGTGGCTGTCGTCGTCTGGTCGTAGGGCATAAGGTACGCTTCTCCCTTGCGTTCTTGCACTCGGGCCCGGCTTGGGCCGCTTTTCAGGTAGCTCGCAGCGCGCTGCCGACCCGCCGGAATGGCGCGGGCCGCGCGGTGCCGATCGATGACGCCGGCCCGTCGGGCCGAACAGGTGCACCAGAAGCCCGCATGCGCGCTGGGCGGCTGAAATACGTTCCCCGGTGCCGGCCCCGCTCGCGGAGGCCAGTCGTTTTGGTCATCATATGCGACATCGAAAGTGAACAAAAACGACATCGGCCCGAATTGCAAGCGCTTTGGCGGGGGCAAGGCGCTTCAAGCCGGCGGTGCGATCCCGGCCGGGCCGCGGACGTCAGCCCGTTTCGCGGTGGCGGGAGCGGAAGGCCGAAGGGGTCAAACCGGTGTGCTGCGTGAAGGATCGGCTGAAATAGGCCGGTGATCCGAAGCCGAGCGATCGGGCGATGTCCTGGAGCGGCGCGTTGGTTTCCACCAGGGCGCAGCGCGCGGCGTGGATCAACCTTTCCGTTAGCAGGGAGATGGCGGATCTCCCGCAGGTGGTATTGCAGCACCGACTCAGATGCGTCGGCGTCACACCCAGCCTCTCGGCATAGGCCGCGACCCCGTCGCCGCTGGCGTGGTCGCGTTCAAGCAGCTCGACATAGGCGGCAACGAGGGCCTCGGCGCTGCCCGGCGTTTCGGCCGGCGCGGCCCGGACCTGGCGGTCCAGCCAGACGGCGACGAGCCCGGCGTGGAAATGCGCGGCCATTGCCGCGCCTGGGCGCCCGGACTGGAGTTCGCGCTGCAACCCGTCGAGCAGGCCCGTCATCTCGCCCTGTTCCATCACGTCGCGCACGCGCAGGTGCGCCGCCTCCTCGGGCAGCGGCAGGCGTTCGTGCAGGGGAAACTCCAGCACCTGCGCGAAGTTCTGGGCCCGGTATTCCATCGCGAAGGGCGTGCCGGCGGGCAGGAAGATCGCGTTGTGCGCGCCGAAGCCCCGCGTGCGCCCGAGCACCATGATCCGGCCCTGGCCGCGGGTCACCCAGACGAGCAGGTGGTGCGGCTCCGAATGGAGCGTTTCGAGCCGCCAGGTGCCGCCGCGCACGCGGCGCGCGAGCGACTCGAGCCTGATGTGGGAGAGGGTCTGGTCCATCGTCTCCCTGAATGCCACGGCGTTCGATATGTGCAAGTCCGACGCCACGCCGCGGGCGGTTTCTTGCGAGCCCGGCGGCCGCGAGCGGCGGTGTTCAGCCGGCCGGCGCGGCATCGGGCGCGAAAACGCCGGTCCAGTCGGCCATGCGGGCCCGGGCCCAGGTGCGCTGGCGCTTGGCGTAGCGGCGGCTGGCGATGACGGCGCGCCCGCGCGCCGCATCGAGGCTCATCTCGCCCCGCGCATGGGCGACGAGTTCCGCCGCGCCGATGGCCCGGGAGGACGGCAGCCGGGGATCCCAGACCGGGGCCATGGCCCGCGCCTCCTCCAGCGCGCCGCCGGCGAGCATGGCATCGAAGCGCGCCTCGATGCGCGGGGTGAGCCAGTCGCGCGGTGCATCCATCACCAGCCGCACGCAGGCGTCCGGGGGCAGGAGGCCGGGGGCGGTTTCGGACTGCCAGGCGGCGAGCCCGCGCCCGGTGGCGCGCAGCACCTCCCAGGCGCGCTGCACCCGCGCGGGGTTGGCGGTGTCGATCCGTGCCCGCGTTTCGGGGTCGAGCCCGCAGAGCAGTGCGCCGACCCCGCCCTCGGCGAGGCGCGCATCCGCCTCGGCGCGCGTTTCGGGCGGCACCGGGGGAATCTCGGCCAGCCCTTCGGTGAGCGCCGCGAAATAGAGCCCCGTGCCGCCGACGATGATCGGCCGGGCGCGGCCCGCCAGGAGGGGCTGCACGTCGCGCAGCCAGTCACCCACGGAATAGGCGATCCGCCAGGGGACATGGCCGAAGAGCGCGTGGGGCGCCCGCACCATCTCTTCGGCGGTGGGCCGGGCGGTGAGGATCGGCCAGGCGTCGTAGACTTGCAGCGCGTCGGCATTGACGATGCAGCCCCCCTTGCGCTCGGCGATCTCGAGGGCCAGCGCCGACTTGCCCGAGGCCGTCGGCCCCGCGATCAGCACCGGCGCCTCCGCGCCCACCCGATCGAGGAGCGCCGACCCGCTCATGGCCGGGCCATGCGCCATTGAAGCCGCCCCGCATTTCCGACAAGTTGCCGCCGGGCGGACAAGCGCGGGGGCGGCGGCATGGAAAGCAGCGCGGACGAGGCAGGCACGGGCGGGAAAACCAAGTTCCGGCGGGTCCTTCTGAAGATATCCGGCGAGGCGCTCATGGGCGATCTCGGCTACGGCCTGCACCCGCCGACCGTGGAACGGATCGCCCGCGAGGTCAAATCCGTGCACGATCTCGGCGTGGAGATCTGCATGGTGATCGGCGGCGGCAACATCTTCCGCGGCCTGCAGGGCTCGGCGCAGGGGATGGAACGCACGACGGCCGACTACATGGGCATGCTCGCCACGGTGATGAACGCGCTGGCAATGCAGAGCGCGCTGGAGGGGCTTGGCGTCTTCACCCGTGTCATCAGCGCGATCCGGATGGACGAGATCGCCGAGCCCTACATCCGCCGCCGGGCCGTGCGCCACCTGGAAAAGAAGCGCGTGTGCATTTTCGCGGCCGGCACCGGCAACCCCTATTTCACGACCGATACCGCCGCGACCCTGCGCGCCAACGAGATGGCCTGTGAAGCGATCTTTAAGGGAACCAAGGTAGACGGCGTTTACGACAAAGACCCGGTGAAGTTTCCCGATGCCAAGCGCTACGACTCCGTCAGCTACGACGAGGTGCTCCAGAAGCACCTCGGGGTCATGGATGCCTCCGCCATCGCGCTCGCGCGCGACAACTCCTTGCCGATCGTGGTGTTCTCGCTCGACGAGCCCGGCGGTTTCAGGGGGATCCTGGCGGGCGAGGGCACCTATACATTGGTGCATGAGTGACGGTATAGAAGCCTCCACAACGCACAGACTGCCGAGCGGAGCGAGCATGCCCGATCAGGATTTCGAACTCGATCTCGACGATCTCAAGCGCCGCATGGACGGTGCGATGTCCGCCCTCAAGTCCGAGTTCGCCTCGCTGCGCACCGGGCGCGCCTCCGCCTCCATGCTCGATCCGGTGACGGTGGAGGCCTACGGCCAGCGCATGCCGATCAACCAGGTCGGCACCGTGAACGTGCCCGAGCCGCGCATGGTGACGGTCAACGTCTGGGACAAGTCGATGGTGAGCAAGGTGGAGAAGGCGATCCGCGAGAGCGGGCTGGGCATCAACCCGCAGCTGAACGGGACCATCATCATGCTGCCGATCCCGGAGCTCAACGAGGAGCGCCGCCGCGAACTCACCAGGGTGGCCGCGCAGTATGCCGAACATGCCCGCGTCGCGATCCGCAACGTGCGGCGCGACGGGATGGAAACGCTCAAGAAGGCGAAGGCCGACGGGCTTTCCGAGGACGAGCACAAGATCTGGTCCGACGAGGTCCAGGAGATGACTGACAAACACATCGCCGCCGTCGACAAGGCGCTGGAGGCCAAGCAGGCCGAGATCATGCAGGTCTGACCCTACCGGCAGGCCCGCAGGGGCGCTGCCGCCGAGCAGAGGAAAATCCCCGCCATGGCGCCCACCACCCCTCGGCCCGCCGGGCCCCGGCACGTTGCCGTGATCATGGACGGCAACGGCCGATGGGCCCAGGCCCGGGGCCGGCCCCGCCTCTACGGGCATCACATGGGCGCGCGGCGGGTGCGCGAGATCGTCGAGGCCTGCCCGGATCTCGGCATCCGCTACCTGACGATCTTCGCCTTCTCCACCGAGAACTGGAAACGCACCCAGGCCGAGGTCGCGGGGCTGATGAGCCTCTTTCGCCGCTACATCGCCCGCGAGGCGCGCGCGCTGATGCGCGAAGGCGTGCGCGTGCGCTTCATCGGCGACCGCATCCGCCTCGACGAAAAGCTGGTGGCGCTGATGGACGAGCTCGAGCTGCTCACCGCCGGCAACGAGAAGGTGCACCTGACCGTCGCGCTCAACTACGGCGGGCGGGACGAGGTGGCCCGGGCCACCCGGCGCCTCGCTCACGAGGTTGCCGCCGGCCGCCTCAACCCGCGCGACGTGGACGCCGAGACGCTGGCCCGCTTCCTCGATACCTGCGTGCTGCCCGATCCCGATCTGGTGATCCGCACCTCCGGCGAGGCGCGGATCTCCAATTTCCTTCTCTGGCAATCCGCCTACTCGGAATACGAGTTCGTGGACACGCTGTGGCCCGATTTCGGCCGGGCCGAGTTCGAGGCCGTGCTCGCCTCCTTCAAGGAGCGCGAGCGCCGCTTCGGTGCCGTCCCCGGATGACCGCCGATCCGCGCTGGTCGGATCTTGCCACCCGGCTTGCCACCGGCGGGGTGATCGCGGCGCTTGGGCTTTCGGGGGTCGTGCTCGGGGGCGTCTGGTTCCAGATGCTCGCGGTCTTCGTGACCGCGGTGATGATCTGGGAGCTGTCCGTCATCATCCATCCGCAGGGAGCGCAACGCGCGGTGCTGCTCGCGGCGCTGACCGCATCGGTTCTTTCGGGCATGTTCACCATCGTGGATCCGCGGGGGCTGGCGCTCTTCCTGCTGATCCCGCTGCTGGGCGCGCTGGTTCTGCCGCGGGGGCGGTGGGTGTTTCTCGTCTATGCGCTGGGCATCGTGATGGCCGGCTGGGGCCTCGTGACCTTCCGCGAGACTTATGGATTCGTCTGGATCCTGTGGCTGCTCGCCGTGATCGTGGCCACGGACATGGCCGGCTACTTCGCCGGCCGTGCCATCGGCGGGCGGCGCTTCTGGCCCGCGATCAGCCCGAGCAAGACATGGGCCGGCATCGTGGCGGGCTGGGGTGCGGCGTTCACGGCCTTCTCCGGGGCCGGCTGGCAGGTTATCTGGATTTCCGTGCTCGTGAGTTTTGCAAGCCAGATGGGCGACATCGCCGAGAGCGCGCTCAAGCGCCGCTTCGAGGTGAAGGACAGCTCGGCGATCCTGCCCGGCCACGGCGGCCTGTTCGACAGGTTCGACGGCGTGCTCGGCGGCGCGCTCTTCATGCTGGCGGCCGCCTACGTGTTCGACGTGCCCGGGGTGGCCTTCTGATGGGCCGCCGCGTGTCGATCCTTGGGGCGACGGGCTCGATCGGCAGAACACGATCGATCTGATCGCCCGCGATCCCGAACGGTTCGACGTGGTTGCCCTGACCGGCGGGCGCAACACCGCGCAGCTCGCCGAGGATGCGCGCCGCCTGCGCGCGGAACTTGCCGTGACCGCCCACGAGGACTGCCTGCCCGACCTTGCCGAGCGCCTTGCCGGAAGCGGCATTGCCGTGGCGGCGGGCCCCGGCGCGCTCGTCGAGGCCGCTGCCCGCCCCGCGGACTGGGTGATGTCGGCCATCGTGGGCGCGGCGGGTCTCGCGCCGGGCCTTGCCGCGCTGCGCCAGGGGGCGACACTGGCCCTGGCCAACAAGGAATCGCTCGTCTGCGCCGGCAAGCTGGTGATGGAGACGGCCCGGGCCCATGGCGCCCGGGTGCTGCCGGTGGACAGCGAGCATTCTGCGATCTTCCAGGCGCTTGTGGGCGAAGAGCCCGAGGCGGTGGAGCGCATCGTGATCACCGCGTCGGGCGGCGCCTTCCGCGACTGGCCGAAGGAGCGGCTGCGCCATGCGACCCTCGCCGAAGCCTCCGATCACCCCAACTGGGCCATGGGCCAGCGCATCACCATCGACAGCGCCTCCATGTTCAACAAGTCGCTCGAAGTGATTGAAACGCGCGAATATTTCGGTATCGAGCCCGAGCGAATCGAGGTCATCGTGCACCCCGAATCCCTGGTTCACGCGCTGGTCGGCTTCCGCGACGGAGCGCTCATGGCCCATGTCGGCCCGCCCGACATGCGGCACGCGATCGGATACGCGCTCAACTGGCCCGAAAGGGCGGATCTGCCGGTGGCGCGGCTCGATCTTGCGAGCATCGGACGGCTCAACTTCATCGCGCCCGACGAGGAGCGTTACCCGGCCCTCGGACTCGCGCGGCGGGTCATGGCCGAGGGCGGCTTGGCCGGTGCGGTGTTCAACGCCGCCAAGGAGCGTGCGCTCGATGGCTTCATCGCCGGCGAGATCGGGTTTCTCGCCATGGCGCAGGTGGTGGAAGGCGTGCTCGACGAGATGTTTGCCCGCGAGCGCCTCGGAAATGCCGAGATAAGCCTTGATAACGTCGAGGCAGCGGACCAAATGGCCCGGGACTGTGCGGCGCGCCTGATCGCGGCCGGATGACAAGGCAGGCAGGCGCGCGGCGGTGCACGGTTCGGCCGGCGCGGGCGCAACGGCGCCGGTAGAACACGGGGGCAGGGCAGCTTGGACATTCCTTCGCTGATCGCAGGCATGGGCGGGCTCGCCTACACGCTGGCATTCTTCGTGGTGGCCCTTTCGGTCATCGTGGCGGTGCACGAGTATGGCCACTACATCGTCGGACGCTGGACAGGGATCGAGGCGGAGGTGTTCTCGATCGGGTTCGGCCCCGTCCTGGCGTCCCGGGTGGACCGGCGCGGCACGCGCTGGCAGATCGCCGCGCTGCCCTTCGGCGGCTACGTCAAGTTCAAGGGCGATGCCGACGGCGCCTCTGCGAAGGCCGATGAAGACGCGCTCGCCGCAATGAACAGCGAGGAGCTGCGCCATACGATGCATGCCGCGCCGCTCTGGGCGCGGTCGGCCACCGTGGCGGCCGGCCCGATCTTCAATTTCGGTCTCTCGATTCTCGTTTTCGCCGCCGTGCTCTTCGCGCGGGGCGAGGCGGTGGACCCGCTGACCATCGAGGGTATCGCGCCGCTGCCGCCGGCCTATGTCAACGAGTTGCAGCCGGGCGACCAGATCCTGGCCATAGCGGGAGAGCGGGCGCCGAACCGCGAGGGCCTCGGCGCCTTCCTCGAGGAACTGCCCGATACCATGGCGATGGCCTATCGCGTGCGCCGCGACGGCGAGGAAATCGTCGTGCAGGGGCCCCATCCCCAGCCGCCGCTGGTGCGCTCGCTCTCGCCCCAGTCCGCCGCGCTCGACGTGGAGATGCGCGTGGGCGACGTCGTGACGGCCATTGACGGTGTGCCGGTGGCGAGCTTCGCCCAGATGGCGCGCACCGTCGCCGAAAGCGAGGGGCGGGCGCTCGTCTTCGACGTGTGGCGCAACGGCGAGGAGTTGCAGTTCGCCGTCGCCCCGCGCCGAACGGACCTGCCACGCCCGGAAGGCGGCTTCGAGACCCGCTGGCTCATTGGCGTCACGGGCGATTTCTTCTTCACCGCGGCCACCGCCAGCCCCGGCCCGCTGACCGCGCTGTGGGGCGGCGTGGGGCAGACGTGGTTCATCATCACGTCCTCGATTTCGGGTCTGTGGCACATGATCACCGGGGCGATCAGCTCGTGCAACCTCTCCGGCCCGATCGGAATCGCCGAGACATCCGGCGCCATGGCCAGCCAGGGCGTGCTCGCGTTCATCTGGTTCGTGGCGGTGCTCTCCACGGCGGTCGGCCTGCTGAACCTCTTTCCGATCCCCATCCTCGACGGTGGGCATCTGGTGTTTTATGCCTACGAGGCCGTGGCAGGGCGGCCTCCCTCGCAGCGCGCGCTGCAGATCCTCATGGGCGCCGGGCTTACCTTCATCCTGAGCCTGATGCTCTTCGCGGTGGCCACCGACATCTTCTGCCCCTGAGGCGTGGCGCACGGCGCCGCGCCGCGCAGGCGCCACCATGCCGCCACAAATCCGCCACGTTCGCCGGGCAAGAGCACGTCGGAACAATGTGGACTTCCGCCATGGACGCGCTTCGCGATGGTATTCGCGGCCTTTCGCTGATCGTCGGTCTGAGCTGGGACCGGCTGGTCTATGCTGCCGCGCTCGGCGCCGCGCTGGGCATGGGCGCCTGGCTTTTCGCCGCGCACATCGGCTCGTTCTAGTCCAAGGCGCGGCGCATGCCGCCGCGCGCGCGCCCGAACACCCCGAAGCACCGCCAAGGCGCAACACTTGCGCGATAAGCGTTTTCCCCATGCGGGGACATTTTGACATGTCGTGACGATCCCGCTAGGCAGATCAGTGATTTGCGGCGGCTTTCGGACTGGGGATAAAATGCGCGTTCTTTGGTGGAGGCCGGCGTCAGGCCGCAGCGTTTCGAAGGCACGGATGCTCCCGATGGTGAGGCTGGTCGCGGCACTTGCGCTCGCTTCTGCCCCGCTTGCTGCCTCGGCGCAGGATTTCCGCTTCTCGGGTTTCGCGGTGGAGGGCAACCAGCGGATCGAGGCGGCGACCATCACGGCGTTCGCCGGCATCCAGCCAGGGGCGACGGTGAGCGCGGCGGAGCTCAACGCCGCCGGCCAGCGTATCCGGGAAAGCGGGCTTTTCGAGCGCGTGGAGATCGAGCCGCGCGGCGGCACGCTCGTGATCCGCGTCGAGGAGTTTCCCACCGTCAACCGGGTCGTCTTCGAGGGCAACCGCCGGCTCTCCGACGACGATCTGCTGCGCGTGGTGTCCTCCACGCCGCGGCGGGTCTACACCCCGGCCACGGCCGAGGCGGATGCCGAGGCGATCACCGCCGCCTATGCCCAGCAGGGCAGGCTGGCTGCCACGGTGACCCCGCGGATCATCCGCCGCGCCGACAACCGGGTCGATCTGGTCTTCGAAGTGTTCGAGGGCGGGCTCGTGGAGATCGAGCGGATCAGCTTCGTGGGCAACCGCTCCTACTCCGAGCGGCGGCTCCGGCGGGAGCTCGAAACGAAGCAGGCCGGGCTGCTGCGCACCCTCGTGCGGCGCGACACCTTCCTCGAGGACCGTATCGCCTTCGACCGGCAGTTGCTGACCGACTTCTACCGTGCCCGCGGCTACGTGGATTTCGAGGTGCTCTCGGTCGACGTGGCCCTGACGGAAGAGCGCGACGCGTTCCTCGTGACGTTCCAGCTGCGCGAGGGCCAACAGTTCCGCATCGGCGAGGTGAGCGTGACCTCGGACCTGCCCGACGTGGACGCGGAGGGCTACCAGGGCGAACTGGCCGCGCGGACAGGGGACGTTTACTCCCCCGTCGCCGTCGACAACACGATCACCCGGCTCGAGCGGCGCGCGCTGCGAGACGGGCTCGATTTCGTTCGTGCCGAGCCGAGGGTCACGCGCAACGATCGCGAGCTCACGCTCGACCTGGAGTTCGTGCTCTCGCGGGGCCCCCGCATCTTCGTGGAGCGGATCGACATAGAGGGCAACACGACCACGCTCGACAGGGTCGTGCGCCGCGAATTCGACATCGTGGAGGGCGATCCCTTCAACCCGCGCGAGATCCGTGCCAGCGCCGAGCGCATCCGCGCGCTCGGGTTCTTCTCCTCCACCGACGTGACCGCGCGCGAGGGGTCGACGCCCAGCCAGGTCGTGGTCGACGTGGACGTGCAGGAGCAGCCCACGGGCTCCCTTTCCTTCGGCGGCAACTTCTCCACCGAGGCCGGTTTCGCGCTCGTCGCGAGCTTCTCGGAGCGCAACTTCCTCGGGCGCGGGCAGGCGCTGAGCTTCGGCATCAACTCCGGTGAGGACAACCGGCAGTTCACCTTCTCGTTCACCGAGCCGTATTTCCTCGGGCGCGACGTGGCGGCCTCGCTGGCCTTCGCCTACCGCACCACGGACAACCTGAACGCGCTCTACGATACCGAGACGCTGCGCTTCGCGCCCTCGTTCTCCTTCCCGGTGAGCGAGAACGGCCGGATGACCCTGCGCGCCTTCGCCGACGCCACCGACATCACCGGGGTCAACGACGACGCCAGCACGCTGATCAAACAGGAGGCGGATCTCGGGCAGGTCGTCGTGGGCGGTCTCGGCTACCGCTACAGCTTCGACAACCGCCGTTCGGGCCTGCTCCCGGAAACCGGGGTCGTGCTGCGCTTCGGGCAGGATTTCGGGGTCGGGGAAGACGTGCAGTATGCGCAGACCTCCGCCCTCGTCGGCGCCGAGCGCAGCATCTTCAACGAGGAGATCACGCTGCGGGCCACGCTGGAGGGCGGCGCGCTGATCTACAACGAGGGCGCCAGCCGGGTGACGGACCGTTACTTCCTCGGATCGCGCATCATGCGCGGCTTCGAGCCCGGCGGCATCGGCCCCCGCGACGCGGACACCGACGATGCGCTCGGCGGCAACTACTTCGCCGTGGCGCGCTTCGAGGCCGATTTCCCCATCGGGCTGCCGGAGGAATACGGCATCACCGGCGGTGTCTTCTTCGACATCGGCTCGGTCTGGGGGCTGGAGGAAACCGGCGGCGCCAACGTGCTCTACGAGGATTTCACGGCCCGCTCCGTGGTGGGCTTCTCGATCTTCTGGAGCACGCCCATCGGCCCGCTGCGCTTCAACTTCACCGAGGCGCTCGAATTCGAGGAGTTCGACCGGCCGCAGAACTTCGACCTGACGATCTCGACCACCTTCTGAGCCCATGCTGCGCCTCGCCCCTCGCGCGGCCGGGCTGGCTCTGGCGATCGCGGTCACCGGGGCGCTTCCGGCCGGTAACGCCGCGGCGCAGGAGGCGCCTGGCATCACGGTGCGCAGCCCGATCCTGACCATCGATCCCGAGGCGGTGCTCGCGCGCTCGGCCCTCGGCAGGCGCCTCGCGCGCGAGATCGAGGCTCAGCAGCAGGCGCTCGCATCGGAAAACCGACGCATCGAGGCGGAACTCACCGCCGAGGAACTCGCGCTCACCGAGCAGCGCGCATCGCTGCCAATCGATGAATTCCGGGCCCTGGCCGATGCCTTCGACGTGAAGGTGCAGCGGGTGCGGCGCGAGCAGGACGCCAAGGAGGCTGCGCTCGAGCGGCGCGCCGAGCAGGCCGAGGCCGAGTTCCTGAGTGCCACCCGCCCGGTGCTGGCCGAGGTGATGCAGGAGCGCGGCGCGGCGGTGATCCTCGACCGGCGCTCGGTCTTCGTCGCGTTCGGGGCCATCGACGTGACCGATGCCGCCATCGCCGCCATCGATGCGGCTTTGGGCGCGCAGGGCGCCGGCGCTCCGTCGCCGCCCGAAGAGCCCTCCGCGGAGCCGCAGGACGCGCCGCTCGTGCCTTCGGAGCAATGAGCGCGGGCCGCCCGGCCGGCGTGCCGGGGCGGCGCGGCTTGCTCCCTCCCGGCGCGGTTGCTAGAGCGAGGCGACGCGGCAACGGGGGATCTTCGACATGGGCGCGCACACCGCCGACATACAGCTCATCCAGCGGATCCTGCCGCACCGGTACCCGTTCCTGCTCGTCGACAGGGTGATCGAGATCGACGGCGAGAAGAGCGCGCTCGGCATCAAGAACGTCACGATGAACGAACCCCATTTCCAGGGCCACTTCCCGGGCACGCCGATCATGCCGGGCGTGACGATCATCGAGGCGATGGCGCAGACCTCGGCGGTCATGGTGGGCGTCGCGCGCGATCTGGCCGACCGCGAACTGCTCATCTACTTCATGGGGATCGACAAGGCCAAGTTCCGCCGCAAGGTCATTCCCGGAGACGTGCTCGAAATGCGCATCGAGACCCTGCGCGGTGGCTCGAAGATATGGAAATTCAAGGGCCGCGCGAGCGTCGGCGGGGAGCTGGCGGCCGAAGCGGAGTTCTCGGCGATGCTCGATCTTCCGGCCGGGGCGTGAGTGACTTGGGCGCAGCGGAGATCCACCCCAGCGCGGTCGTCGAGCCCGGGGCACGGATCGGGGCCGGTGTCCGGATCGGGCCGTTCGCCCATGTCGGCCCGGAGGTGACCCTCGCCGACGGGGTGGAGCTGCGGTCCCATGCCGTCGTGACGGGCGCCACCTATGTCGGCGCCCAGAGCACCGTCTTTTCCTTCGCCGTGCTCGGCGAGATCCCGCAGGATCTGAAGTTCCGCGGCGAGGCGACGCGGCTGGAGATCGGGCCGCGCGCGCGCATCCGCGAGCACGTGACGATCAACACCGGCACCGCCGGCGGCGGCGGGCTCACACGGATCGGAGCGGACGTGCTGATCATGGCCGGCGCCCATGTGGCCCATGACGCGCAGGTGGGTGACCGGGTGATTCTCGTGAATTCCGCCGCGATCGCCGGGCACTGCGTGGTCGAGGACGACGTGATCGTGGGCGGCCTTTCCGGTGTGCACCAGTGGGTGCGCGTGGGCCGCGGCGCCATCATCGGCGCGGTCACGATGGTGACCCATGACGTGATGCCCTACGGCCTCGTGCAGGGCCCGCGCGGGCGGCTCGACGGGCTCAACCTCGTGGGGCTGAAGCGCCGCGGTGTCCCGCGCGAGGACATCACCGCCCTGCGTGCGGCCTACCAGATGCTCGCCCAGGGAGAGGGCACGCTGCAGGACCGCGCGCGGCGGCTTGGCGAGGAGAGCGAGAGCGCCTACGTGCGCGAGATCGTGGATTTCGTGACTGGCGAGAGCGACCGCGGGTTGCTCGCGCCGGAGTAGCCCCCGTGATTGCGCTGTTTGCCGGGCGGGGCCGGCTTCCCGAGGCGCTTCTGGCGGCGCTCGAGGCGAACGGCCGCCCCGTGACGGTGCTGAGCCCCTGGGGCACGCGGGAAGAGCTCGGCGGCCGGCCTGCCCGCCCTGCGCGCCTCGAGACGTTGGGCAGCCTGATCGCCGAACTGCGCGACCGCGGCATCGCGGAGGTGTGCTTCGCTGGCGGGGTGGTGCGCCCGCCGCTCGATCCCGGCGCCATCGACGCGGCCACGCTGCCGCTCGTCCCGCGGCTGCAGGAGGCGCTCGGGCGGGGCGACGACGGGGCGCTGCGGGTGCTGCTGGAGATCTTCGAGGAAGCCGGCCTTGCCGTGCGCTCGGCCCAGGACCTGATTCCCGACCTCTTGCCGCCCGCCGGCGTGCTCACCCGCGCCGTGCCGGAGGCGGCGGACCGTGCGGACGCCTCCCGCGGCGCCGATGCCGTGGCCGCGCTCGGCGCTGCCGATCTCGGCCAGGCCTGCGTGGTGGCCGGCCGTCAGGTGCTGGCGCTGGAGGCCGCGCCCGGGACCGACTGGATGCTCCGCTCGCTCACCGAGCCCGCCCCGCCCGAGACGGTGCGCTCGGAAAGCCTCGGGCTTTTCGATCCGTTCGATCTTGCCGGAAGCGCCGCCGACTGGCTGAGCGGCCCCGGCGCGCCGCGCCGGCGGCGCGATCCGGCCCTTCCACCGGGCGGGCTTCTCTTCAAGGCGCCGAAGCCGGGCCAGGACCGCCGCGCCGACCTGCCCACCATCGGCCCTTCCACCGTGCGGGGCGCGGCCGAGGCGGGGCTTCGGGGGATCGTCATCGAGGTGGGCGGGGTGCTGGTGCTCGACCGCGCCGAAACCGTAAGCGCCGCCGACGCCGCCGGACTGTTCCTGTGGGTCCGCCCGCACGGGGAGGGGCCGTGAAACTCTTCCTGCTCGCGGGCGAGGCCAGCGGCGACAGGCTGGGCGCCGCGCTGATGGACGGCCTTGCCGAGCTTGCGCCCGGCGCGGAAATCCGGGGGATCGGCGGCGCGGAGATGACGGCGCGGGGGCTCTCCAGCCTCTTTCCCATGGAGGAGCTTTCGGTGATGGGGCTGGCGGAAGTGCTGCCGCGCTATCCCCAGCTCCGGCGGCGCCTTCGCCAGACGATCGACGCCGTGCTCGCCTACGGCCCCGATGCGCTGGTGACGATCGACAGCCCGGATTTCTCGCTGCGCGTGGCCCGCGCGGTGCGCGCGGCGAGGCCGATCCGCACGGTGCACTACGTGGCGCCGACGGTATGGGCCTGGCGGCCGGGCAGGGCAGCCAAGATGGCGCCCTTCATCGACCAGGTGCTCGCGCTCTTCCCCTTCGAGCCGCCCTACATGGAGGCGGAGGGCATGCGCTGCGATTTCGTGGGCCATCCGGTGGTGGCTTCGGCAAGGCCGGACGCCTCCGTGCTTGCCGCCGAGCGGGCTGCGATCGAGGGCGCCAGCCCCGCGCTGGCGGTGCTTCCCGGCTCGCGCCGCGGCGAGGTGCGCCGGATGGCGCCGGTCTTCGGAGAGGTGCTGAGACGAATCGCGGACCGGCGTCCGTCGCTCGCGGTGACCGTTCCGGTTGCGCCCGGGCTGCGCGGGCTGGTGGAAGAGGCGATCGACGGTTGGCCGGTGCCGGCGCGGCTGGTGGAAGGCGGCGCCCGCACGGCGGCGGTTGCCGCCTGCGATGCGGCGCTCGCGGCGTCGGGGACCGTCTCGCTGGAGCTGGCCCGCGCCCGCGTTCCCATGGTGATCGGGTACGACATGCACTGGGCGACCCGCGCCATCATCGAGCGGATGCTGCGCACGGACACGGTGACGCTGGTGAACCTCGTCGGCGAGACACGGGCGGTGCCGGAGTTCATCGGGCGACGCTTCCGCCCCGGGCCCATGGCGGCGGCGCTGGAGCGGCTGCTGGAGCCTTCGGCGCCGGAGCGCGCGGCCCAGCTTGCCGCCTTCGAGACGGTGATGGACCGGCTCGGCGAGGGCGGAGAGGCGCCGGGGCTGCGGGCGGCGCGGGCGGTGCTCGACGGGCTCGGCTGAGCGCGGCCCGGGGCGATGCGGTCTGCCCGGAGCGTTGCAAGCCGGGCGAGGCAGGTTTCGGGCCGGCGCTCTGGCCCTAGCGGGGCGTCTGCCCCCCGGTGCGTGCCTCGAGGTGCCGCAGGACATAGACGCGGATCGCGGATGCGAGGCCTGTCTCCACGCCCCGCGCTTCATCAATTTCGGCGGCCAGCGCGTTGATCGCCATCCCCTTTTCCGCGGCAATGGCCCGGAATGCGCGCCAGAATTCCACCTCCAGGGATACGCTGGTGCGGTGTCCCCTCAGCGTGAGGGAGTGCTTGACGGGGCGCGCGCTCACCGGCTCTCCGGGGCGCGCCCGCCTTCGCGCGTGTCGGGATCGCCGCCCCCGGTAGCCGCCGCGTTCGTCGGTGCGTCGTCCTTGCCGTGCCCGGCGTGCCGCGCCGCGCTGCGGGCGGCCTCGGCGCGCGCGACGTCGCGCTGCGCCTTGCTCAACCCGAAGAATGCGGCGTTTTCATTGGCCTCGGCGCGCTTCTTGATCTTCGCGCGTGCCTTTCGGGCCTTGTTGAGGTTGATGGGCTTCACTTCGGGCCGATCATCGTTTCGGGGCGCACGACACGGTCGAACGTTGCCTCGTCCACGAAGCCCAGCTTGACGGCCTCCTCGCGAAGGGTGGTGCCGTTCTTGTGCGCCGTCTTCGCCACGGTGGTCGCGTTGTCGTAGCCGATCTCGGGCGCCAGCGCGGTCACAAGCATCAGGCTTTCGCGCATCAGTTTCTCGATCCGGGCCTCGTTGGCCTCGATGCCGCTCACGCAGTTGTCGGTGAAAGCGGAGGCGGCGTCGCCGAGGAGCTGCATGGATTGCAGGACGTTGTAGGCCATCATCGGCTTGTAGACGTTCAGCTCGAAATGGCCCTGGCTGCCGGCGAAGCCCACCGCCGCGTCGTTGCCCATCACATGGGCGCAGACCTGGGTGATGGCCTCGCACTGGGTGGGGTTGACCTTTCCGGGCATGATCGAGCTGCCCGGTTCGTTCTCGGGCAGCAGCAGCTCGTAGAGGCCGCACCGCGGCCCCGAGCCCATCAGGCGGATGTCGTTGGCGATCTTGAACAGGCTCGCGGCCACCGTTCTGAGCGCGCCGGACATCTCGACCATCGCGTCATGGGCCGCCAGCGCCTCGAACTTGTTGGGGGCCGTCACGAAGGGCAGGCCGGTGATGCGGGCCATGTTCTCGGCCACGCGCTCGCCCCAGCCGGTGCGGGTGTTCAGCCCGGTGCCCACGGCCGTGCCGCCCTGGGCAAGCTCGAAGATGCGGGGCAGGGCGCCTTCCACCCGCGCGATGCCCATGGCGACCTGGTGTGCGTAGCCGGAAAACTCCTGGCCCAGCGTCAGGGGCGTGGCGTCCATGGTGTGGGTGCGGCCGATCTTGATGATGTCGGCGAAGGCGCGGGCCTTGTCCTCGAGGGCGGCGTGCAGCTTGCGCAGGCCGGGCAGGGTGACGTCGCGCGCCGTCATGGCGGTGGCGATGTGCATTGCGGTGGGGAAGGTGTCGTTGGACGATTGCCCCATGTTGCAGTGATCGTTGGGATGCACCGGGCTCTTCGAGCCGATCTCGCCGCCGAGCATCTCGATGGCGCGGTTGGCGATCACCTCGTTGGCGTTCATGTTGGATTGCGTGCCCGAGCCCGTCTGCCAGACGACGAGCGGGAAGTGATCGTCGAGCTTGCCCTCCACGACCTCCGCGGCGGCGGCCGCGATGGCATCGGCGAGCGGTGCATCGAGCGTGCCTTGCGCCTTGTTTGCCTCGGCGCAGGCCTGCTTGATGACCCCGAGGGCGCGGACGATGGCGATGGGTTGCCGCTCCCAGCCGATGGGGAAGTTGAGGATCGAGCGCTGGGTCTGCGCCCCCCAGTAGCGGTCTGCGGGCACCTCGATGGGGCCGAAGCTGTCGGTTTCGGTGCGGGTGGCGGTCATGGGGGTGCTCCTGCGGACGTGCGACGGTGAGCGTCCTAGCCCGACGGCGCGTGCGGGGCAATCTCCGAGGTGCCGCCCGTGCCTCCGAACGGCGCGGTGCGTGCCGGCCCCGGCCCCCGGGGCGAGCGGCCGATGCCGGTTTGCCGCGCTCAGGGCTTCCGGAAACTGTCGAGGCTGACGATTTCGGCGTCCTTCCTGGACTTGCCCTTGTCCGCCGCCGGGGTTTCGCCGGTGGCCTCGGGCCGCGGGCGCGCGTCGTCGCGCACCGGCGCGATGGGGCGGCGCGACACGGGCGCGTCGTCGTCCTCGTCGTCGTCCTGGGTCTCGAAGCGCAGGCCGAACTCCACCGAGGGATCCACGAACGTCTTGATCGCGTCGTAGGGGATGTAGAGCGGCTCGGGGCTGTCGCCGAAATTGAGCGTTACCGAGAACCCGTCGTCGCCCACCTCGAGGCCGTCGAACCAGTGCTGCATGACCACCGTCATCTCGCCGGGATACCTGTCGGACAGCCAGTCGGCGAGTTCCACGTCGGGGTGGAGCGTGTCGAAAGTGATGAAGAAGTGGTGGTCGCCGGGCAGGCCGTTGCGGGCCACGTCGGTCATCACTTCCTGTATCAGGCCGCGCATGGCCCTGTGCATCAGATTTCCGTAGTCTATGGCGCGTGCCATTGCCGTGATCCTCCCGTCCGGATCTGGCGGGTTGGGGCGAGCATAGGGGATTCGGATCGAAACGAAAGCGCGACGATGTGCGCGCATGGCTGCCGGGCTCGCACCGATTGCCGGCGGGCGGGCCGGACTGCCGGGCCTTCGATCTGGCATAAGGGAAAGTGCAGGCTTTTGCCTGTTCCCGCCTTTCTGACGCAGTATCAGAACGATGCGTTCTCCGGCATCGACCCGAACAACCGCGAACGTGCCGGGAACGAACTGGCATCTTGTAAAGCGTTCCAAGGCATTGCCGACGAAGAAAACGCCGCTGCGGCTGGTCCCCGCAACGGCGCTCTGAGCAAGTGTGAAACTGATCCGTTTCACGGTGACTATACCGCACCGCATGCTGCGCGTCACCCGATTTTGGCACTGCACTGGGGGGCGCTGGTATGAGCAACGTCACCCAACTGCCCACGGCGGCAACGTCCTACTACACCGTCAACAAGTGTGGCGCCCGGTGGGATGTTGTCCTGGTCACCCCATGCCCCGGCAGGGCGATCAAGACGCGGCTCGCCAGCTCCCCTGACAAGGCCACGGCCCTTGAGCTTGGCCGCGAAACGGCTGCGCGGATGCAGCGCCCCTTCAAGGTGAAGGGGGGCGCGGCATGAGCAACCTGTCAAAGCAAATGGAGCGCCGCCACCTTCGCGCGGTTCGGATGCTGGGCTATTGCCTGGTGCTTGATACCTCCGATGACTGGCTCGGCCTGTCGGCGGTGCTGGCGGTCCGCCTGACGCCCCGTGAGCGCGCTGCGCTCGCCTTCGCGGTGCTCAGGAGTATGGCGCCGGAGCACGGCATTGCGGCTGCGCAGGCGGCTTTGGCGGACGGCGCGGGCGCACCCTTGGCCCCGCTGTTCGACGTAGCCGACGAGGCGATGTTCTGGGCCAGCATCGCCAGCCCCGAGGACATCAATGCCTATGCCGTCGCCACGTTCAAAGCGATGTCACGGTCCAAGCGTCGGGACTTCATCGACTACGCGAATGAGGTGGCGGCATGAATGGCGAGATCGAGATTATCGACGGCTGGGATGCGGAGCACGCCTTTGTCGTGATGGTGTGGGACCGGCACCGGGATGCGGGCTACATCGCGCGGGGCTTCCCGACCCGCCAACGGGCAATCGACTTTGCCGAGGGGATGGTCGAAGCTTCGTCTTTGACCCTGCATCGCGCGGATGTCGTGCCTCTGTTCGGGGGTGCTGCATGATGCCCAAGGACAACGTTTTTCGTGCAGTTGATAGGCGCATGGGCGGCGGCACACCCTCCGGTTTGCCCTATCGTCACGACGATCTGGATCTGATCCGCGACGACAAGGATCGACCGATCTGGAACATGGCGAACGCGATCACGCTTTTGACCGATCACGGCGATTGGCACGGCGTTCTCGCCTATAACCGGTTCACCATGCGGCGCGTCCTAATGCACCCCGTCCCCGGGCAGGGTGGCGGGGAATACCCGCGCCCATTGGAGGATGACGATTATTCAGCCGCTCAGGCGTGGTTCAACCGCAACGGCTTTCCCAAGGCCGATGCTCAGATCGTGCAGGCGGCGGCGCGCAAGGTATGCCGCCACCAGTCCTTTGACCCGTTGCGCGACTATCTCGAAGGGCTGCAATGGGATGGCAAGCCTCGGCTCGAAGCTTGGCTAATAGACTACTGCGGGGCCGAGTTATCGGAATACACGCAGGAGGTCGGCAAGAGGTGGTGCATCTCTGCCGTTGCACGGGGCTTCAAGCCCGGATGCAAGGCAGACCATATGCTTGTTCTCGAAGGCGCTCAGGGGCGTCGAAA
>CAYXOX010000036.1:0-995 GCA_964466745.1 uncultured Rhodobacterales bacterium | reverse complement strand
GAAAATCGAGTGCTCTGGCAGCTCTGGCCGGTGAGGACTGGTTCTCGGATTCCCTGCCTCAGATGGGCACCAAGGATGCGAGCAGCTACCTGCGCGGCAAATGGATCATCGAGGTCGGAGAACTCGAAGCCATGCGCAAGGAGGTGGATGCAATCAAGGCGTTCATCACGCGGCAGGTGGAGACATTCCGGCCAGCCTATGCCCGCGAGGAGGTATCGGAGCCGCGCCGCTGCGTCTTTGCAGGCACCACGAACAAAGACGACTGGCAGCGCGATGAAACCGGCGGGCGCCGGTTCTGGCCCGTGAAGGTGGGCGAGATCGACGTGGACAGCCTGGCCCGCGACCGGGATCAAATCTGGGCCGAGGCCGTGGTGCTCTATCGCAAGGGCGAACGCTGGTGGCTAGAGGGCGAGGTTTCCGAACATGCTCAGGCGGAGGTTGCGGACCGCCGTCCGGATGATCCGTGGAGGGCAGATATCGCCCGCGCCTTGCAAGGCCGCTCGGAGATCACCGCAAAGCAAGTCCTGGGGGAAATGGGCGTCCTTCCTTCTGACATGACACCACAGCTTGCCCGCCGCGTCACTCAGGAGCTTGTGGCGCTCGGTTGGGTGCGGGCTGGTCGGATCACGTCCGGCGAAGGCAAAGGCGCGGCCCGTTACGTCCCCGGTGAGGATGCGGTGAGGGTCCGGTGATGATGGTGAGGACGGTGAGGATGGTGAGGCAGAATCTATCACAACACAAGAAACAGGCTAAGTGTTTGATATATTTAGATACATGACCTCAGGGGGAATTTATAGAAAACACCCTCACTATCCTCACTGCCTCACTGCAACGGTGCGCGGTTGATCTGGTCCCAATGCCCGCCGTTCGCGGCAGCGCCTGGGAGCGCGGTCTGGGTTACGCTTTCGCGCTGTGCGTTCTAGCTGAGCAAGGCGGTGAGGACTGCACCTCCAATGGCCCCAAGCAGTGCGGCAACGATTGTGAGGATACCAGTC
>CAYXOX010000035.1:571-23005 GCA_964466745.1 uncultured Rhodobacterales bacterium | reverse complement strand
TTGGGCGAAATACTCCGGGGGGTCCGGGGGGCTGGCCCCCCGGCCCGCCCAGGGATCCGATGCGCTCATGGCACCGCCTCCGGAACGCGGCCGAACTCCTCGGGAAAGCCCTGCAGCGCCGACATCACCGGGAAGGGCGTGAACCCGCCGAGCGCGCAGAGCGAGCCCTCGCGCATGGTCTCGCAGAGATCGGCGAGGAGAGCGGGCGCCTCCGCGTCGCCCGCGGCGATCCGGTCGATCGTCTCCACGCCGCGCACCGCGCCGATGCGGCAGGGCGTGCACTTCCCGCAGCTCTCGACGGCGCAGAATTCCATCGCGAAGCGCGCCAGCGAGAGCATGTCGGCCGTGTCGTCGAACACCACGATCCCGGCGTGGCCCACGAGCCCCCCCGCCGCGTCGAGTTCCTCGTAGCCGATCGGGGTGTCGAAGGCGTCGGGCCGCAGGTACGCCCCCAGCGGCCCACCGACCTGCACCGCCTTCACCGGCCGGCCGGTCGCCGTGCCGCCGCCCACCTCGAGGACGGCCTCCCCGAGGCGCATGCCGAAGCCGGTCTCGAAAAGCCCGCCGCGCGCCACGTTGCCCGCGATCTGCAGCGTCACCGTTCCGCGCGACCGGCCCACGCCGAAGCCAGCGTAATGCGCCGCGCCCTTTTCCATGATTGCCGGCACGGTGGCGAGGCTCAGCACGTTGTTCACCACCGTCGGAAGCCCGAGAAAGCCCGAGAGCGCCGGCAGCGGCGGCTTGGCGCGCACCACCCCGCGCTTGCCCTCCAGCGAGTTCAGCAGCGCCGTCTCCTCGCCGCAGACATAGGCGCCCGCACCTACCCGGAGCTCGATGTCGAAGGCCTGCCCGCTTCCGAGCACCCGTTCGCCGAGCACACCCGCGCGCCGCGCGATCTCGAGGGCCCGGCCCATGGTGGCGATGGCGTCGGGGTATTCGGAGCGCAGGTAGATCAGCCCCTCGCGGGCGCCCACCGCCAGGCCGGCGATGACCATGCCCTCGATCAGGCAGAAGGGATCTCCCTCCATCAGCATCCGGTCGGCGAAGGTTCCGCTGTCGCCCTCGTCGGCGTTGCACACGATGAACTTGCGCGGCGCCTCGGCCGCCAGCACGGTCTGCCATTTCGTTCCGGTCGGAAAGCCCGCGCCGCCCCGGCCGCGCAGTCCGGAAGCAGAAACCTCCGCCACGATCTCCGCGGGCTCCATGGCCAGCGCGCGGCGCAGACCGGCGAGGCCGCCGAACGCCTCGTACTCCGCGAGCGAGAGCGGGTCGGTCACGCCCACGCGGGCGAAGGTGATGCGGGTCTGCCGGCGCATCCAGTCGAGCTCGTCCACCGGGCCGAGCGCCTTCGGGCAGCAGCCGTCGAGGATCGCCGCGGCATCCTCCGGCGTGGCGGGGCCGTAGCCGTGGCGACGCCCGTCGATCTCCACCTCCACAAGCGGCTCCAGCCAGATCATCCCGCGCGAGCCGTTGCGCACGATCTCCACGGCCTCACCGCGGGCCGCGGCGGCCGCGAGGAGCGCCTCTGCCACCGCATCCGCGCCCACGGCGCGGGCCGCGCTGTCTGCCGGAACCCAGACCTTCACGGCGCGGGCTCCCCGAGCATCGCATCGAGCCGCGCCGCATCGAGACGGCCCACCACGCGCGTGCCCACCTGCGCGGCCGGTCCGCAGGCGCACAGGCCGAGGCAGTAGACAGGCTCCACCGTCAGCGCGCCGTCCGGCGTCGTCTCGTTCCAGCCGATCCCCCGCCGGGCAAGGGCTGCCTCCGCCAGCGCCGCGCCGCCCATCGCCTGGCAGGCCTCGGCGCGGCAGATCTTCACCACCCGGCGCCCGGCCGGCACCGAACGGAAATCGTGGTAGAAGCTCACCACGCCATGAACCTCGGCCCGCGAGATGTTCAGGGCGTGCGCGATGATCGGCTCGGCCTCCGGCGGCACGTGGCCGAAGGCAGCCTGCACCGCGTGCAGCACCGGCAGCAACGCACCGTCCACATCCGCGTGGGCTGCCACTATTGCGCGGACCTGCGCCTCGAACGGCGTGGCGGGGGGCGGGGCTGGGGCAGCGCGGGCCTGCCGGGGCATGGCGGGACGTCCTCGGATACGACCGCCTGCTTGTCCCAACCCTCTATCGCGTAATCAATATCGCTTTTCCGTCATTTCATAGGAAACTCCTATCAAGCGAGTCGCCGGATCTGCCGGGCCTCCGCGAGAAGCGCCGTCAGTACCGGCGTGTGCGGCGCGCGGTACGGCGCCACGAGGCCCACCTGGTGCGCGGTGCTGCGCGGCCCGGTGAGCGGGATGATCTCCAGCGGCTTGCCACCGGCGAGGAAGGCGGCCATGTCGCGCGGCAGCACCGTCAGCCAGTCTCCGCTGAGCACGTTCGCCACCAGCACGACGGTGGAATTGGATTCGATGGCCGCCACCGGCTCGACGCCGACCGCCTCGAGGTTGCGGTTCACGATCCGCCGGTTCTGCATGTCGGCCGTGAGCAGGCAAAGCCGCTCGCCGGCCAGTTCGTGCCAGCCCACAGTCGGCCGCCCGGCAAAGCGCGAGCCGGCCGCGCACACCAGCATGCAGTCCTCCTCGTAGAGGGGCTCCGTGCTCACGCGCCCCATGGGCTCGTTGTCGAGATACGAGATCCCCGCGTCGATCTCGAGGTTCTCGAGCATCGCGAGGATTTCGCCGGAGTTGCGCGACAGCACGGAGAACCGCACGTTCGGGTGACGCCGGGCGAAACCGCTGCTGAGGGCCGCTGCCCAGGTGAGCGCGGTGGGAATAACCGCGATCCGAAGCTGACCGGCAAGGCCGTGGCGTGCAAAGCGCATTTCCTCCTTCAACTGGCGTGCGTCGCCCACGATCTGACGGGCCCAGACCAGCGCCGCCTGCCCTTCCGGCGTGAGCCCGCCGTAGCGCGAACCGCGGAAGACGAGTTGCACGCCGAGCTGTTCCTCCAGGTGCTTGATCCCGGTGGAGAGCGAGGGCTGGGTGATCCCGAGGCTTTCGGCCGCGCGGCCGAAATGCCGCTCCGTCGCCACCGCGATGAACATCTCGAGTTTGTCGAGCACGATCTGCTTTCCGGATTGATATTCGAGATTTTGATTGAAAATGACGATAGGCTCGCCAGGCTGCCCCGGCAAGCCCGGAACCGCGGGCCGCGAGGGCCTGCGATTCCATCCGGCTCGGCCACGTCGCTAGAGGCGCAGGATCGCCGGCCCGGCCGCCTCCGCATCGGCGATGTCGTGGGTAACCTGCAGCACCGGCAGGCGCCGCGCCCGCGCGGTATCGAACACGAAGGCCCGCACCTGCCCGCGCAGCGCGGCATCGAGTTTCGAGAACGCCTCGTCGAGCAGAAGCGCGCAGGGTTCGGAGAGCAGCATGCGCATCAGCGCAACCCGCGCCCGCTGGCCACCCGAGAGCGTGGCGGGGTCGCGCCCGGCAAAACCCTCCAGCCCGATGTCGGCCAGCGCCGCTTCGATCCGCGCGCGCCGGGCGCCGCGGCCGCGCACCTCGGGACGCAGTCCGAAGGCGAGGTTCGCGCCGACCGAGAGGTGCGGAAACAGCAACTCGTCCTGGAACAGCACCCCGATGCGCCGCGCCTCCGTGGGCATGTGCGTCACGTCGACCCCGTCGAGCAGGATGCGCCCCGTCATGCCGAAGGCCGGCGGAAGCGTTCCGGTGATCGCGGCCAGCAGGGTGGACTTGCCCGATCCCGAGGGCCCCATCACGGTGAGCGCCTCGCCCGGGCCGATCAGCGTATCGAGCGCGACCAGCCCCCTCCCGCCGAGGGTGACCGTCAGCGCATCGAGGCGCAGGCCGAGCGCGGCCTCAGCCATCGCGCAGCCCCGCCCTGTTGCGCCACAGGAGCCGTGGCAGCGCGGTGGCCAGGACGAAGGGGACGAGCGCGGCGAGCGTCTGCATCATCGCGTAGATCGCGATTACGCGCCTGTCGCCGCCCGACGCCAGCGCCACCGCCTCGGTGGTGATCGTCTGCACCCTCCCGGCTCCGACGAGCAGGGTCGGCAGGTACTGCCCCACCGACACGGCGAAGCCGACGGCCGCCGCCGTCAGCAGCGGGCGCAGCAGCATGGGCAGGCGCACGCTCCAGAGCACGCGGTCGGGCCCGGCGCCGAGCGCGCGGGCAACGGTGCCCTGCCGAACGTCCCAGGCGCGCCACGGCTCCGAGAGCGAAAGGAAGACGTAGGGAAGCACGAAGACGAGATGCGCCGCCACCACCGCACCGCGCCCGCCATCGAGGCCGGCGAGAAGGGCAAAAGTCTGGAACCCCGCCAGAAACGAGACCTGCGGCACGATCAACGGCAGGTAGAGCAGCCAGAGCGCCCGGCTGGCCGGGCGCAGCCCGTGGCGGTGCTCGGCCTCGAGGCAGGCCACCGTGAGCAGCAGCGCGGCCACGGTCGACACCCCTGCAACGATAAGCGTCTCGGCCATGGGCGAGGCCAGCCCCGGCCCGTGGCGCTCCCAGCTGCGCAGGGAAATCCCCTCCGGGAACGCCGCGGGAAACTGCCAGAGCCCCGCGAAAGACCATACCACCAGCCCTGCAAGCCCGGCGAAGACGATGGCAGCCGAAAGCCCGCCGAGGCCCAGCGCGAGGCCGCGAACCAGCGCCTCTGGCATGCCGCCGCCCCGCCCGCCCCGTGCGATCCAGGCACGGCCGAGCGCACCGACACCAAGCTCGAGAATCCGCCACAGCCCGAGCGCGGCGAGCACGAGCCCAAGCTGCAGAACCGCACCGGCTGCCGCGCGAAAGCGCAACGCGAGATCCGGGTCGCTCATCCACCGCACCACCTGCACCGAGAGCGGCGGCGGCGTGTTCGGGCCGAGAACGAGCGCCATGTCCACCACCGACATCGAATACGCCAGCACGGCGTAGACCGGCAGCCGGATCTGCCTGTAGACGGCTGGAAAGACGGTCTTGAGCCAGCCCGTGACACGCCCGTATCCCAGCGCCCGCGCAACCATGTGCCGCTGCCCCGGGCGAGCCTGGGTGAGGGCCGCGAGCGTCATCAGCAGCAGGAACGGCACTTCCTTGGACACGAGCCCGAGGATCAGCGACAGCCCGGCGGGATCCTGCAGGATCAGCAGGTCGGGCGGGCGCTCCCAGCCTGTCAGCCAGGGCGAGAAGAGGCGCGCGAGCCACCCCGACGGCGCGATCAGGAACGCCAGCCCGAAAGCCGCCGCCGCATGGGGCACGGCCAGCAGCGGAGAGAGCGCGCGCTCGATCGCGGTGAAGGCCCGCGTGCCGTGCCAGCCCGCGGCGATCAGCGTGACCAGCCCAAGGGAGAGCGCGGTGGCGGCAAGACCGACACCGACGCTCAGCAGCACCGCGCGGGGCAGGCCCTGCCAGGCGAAGAGCTCCATGAATGGCGCGAACCCGAATGCCTCGCCCCCCAGTGCCGGCATGTAGCCGAGTGCAGGGGCAAGGGTGCCCGCAAGCCCCGCCACCACAGGCAGCAGCATCACCGCAAGCGTGAGTGCCGGCGCGACGGGGAGCACCCGGCCGCCGCGGCGCCGAACGAAGGCGAGGGGCGCGCCGACCGCCGGTCGCGGCCTGCCGGATGGCGGCCGCGCGCTTTCGGTCCCGGCCATGCCCTCGGTCGCGTGCTACTGGCCGACGCCGTAGCGCGCCGTCCAGTCTTCCTCGAGCCGGACCATCCAGCTCGGATGCGGTTCGGGCAGCGTCGCGCCGAGTTCTTCCTGCGGGGGCGTGGCGATGCCCTCCTCGATGGCCTCGAAGAGCGCGCGCTCCTCGGCCGAGAGCCGGCCGAGCGAAAGCACCGTGCCCACCCCCCAGACGGCGGGATCCTGCATCCGGGCCTGGGCCTCGGGCGACATCAGGAAGTTCGCCACCACCATCGCGCCGGCGGTGGCGCTGGAGTTGAAGGGGATCGCCACGAAGCTTGCGTTGCCGATCGTCCCGCCTGCGAGAACGTAGCCGCGTACGCTGTCCTGCAACTGGAAGTTGGCGATCGCGTTGGACGCCTCGTTGGGGTTGAAGTTGAAGGCGATGTCGATCTCGCCGTCGGCCATGAGCTGGATCAGGCGAGAGCCGCCTTGCGGATAGGCCGCCCCGCCGCGCCACAGCACCGGGGTGAGCGCATCGAGATAGGCCCAGAGCGGTGCGCTCGCGGCCGCGTAGGCATCCTCCGAAACCGGCTGCTGCAGCACCGACGGGTCGGGGGCAAGCTCGTAGACGGCCTGCTTGAGGAAGGACGATCCGAGGAAATCGGGCGGCTGCGGATAGGCGAAGCGCCCCGGGTTGGCCTGCGCCCACTCCAGGAGCGCGGGAATGGAACGCGGCGGCGCGTCCACGCGCGCGGAATCGTAGAAGAACGAAAGCTGGGCCATGCCCCAGGGCGCCTCCAGCCCGTCCGTCGGCACGGTGAAATCCACGCTGACCGCAGGGTTCTCCTCCGGATCGACGAGTTGCCAGTTGGGCAGCGCTTCCACCCACGGCCCGAAGAGGAGTTCCTGCTCCTTCATCGCCGCGAAGTTCTCGCCGTTGATCCAGATGAGATCCACCGCGCCGCCGGACGTCTGCCCCGCCGAACGCTCGGCGATCACCCGGCTCACGGCATCGGCGGTATCGGCCAGCTTGACGTGTTCGAGCGTCACGCCGAAGCGTGCCTCGACCTCGCCGGCGACCCAGCCGATATAGGCGTTCACGATGTCCGATCCGCCCCAGGCATGCCAGAACACCGTCTGGCCGCGCGCCTCGTCCAGGACCGCCTCCCAGCCTGCAGGATCCGTGGTGGCTGTCTCGGCCCGGCTCTCGGCGCCCGCGGCGAGGGCCAGCGCGCCGGCGGCGGCGAGGCATAGGGCAAGGTTTCGTACCATCGGCGGATTCTCCTTCGCGCGGTCGTTTGCAGTCACTCGTCCACGGGCCGGTTACCCGTCGAAGCGTCTGCGGTCACTCTAGCCCGCCGCGCGGGCGGGGCGCAGCTAACATTGTCGCTACCTTGCACAGGTTGGCCATGCGCCCGGGCGCGCGGCCGCAGCGCCCACCTGGGCCCGGTCTTCGCCGCAGCGCCGCGGCGCCGCGGCCAACGCCGTGCACCGGCGAGGTTGGTGGCAGCCCGAGGCGCTCCTCGAGCCCATGCGGCCGCCGCGCTGGCGCGGTCCGCGCCGATGGGCATCCGCCGAACGCGTGCGGTTTGCCCTGCCTGGCCCGGCGCTTGGCCGGCGGCGGGCGCGGCGCGCGAGTGCCTAGGGTTTCTCCGTCATGTCGGCGTTCACGGCGGCGAGCTGCCCGCGCGCTTCGGCGGAGGCGCGGGCCGCGTCCACCAGCGCGCGGAAGATCCGGCGCTGGCGCCGCGCGTAGAAGAGGTGTTCGGGGTGCCACTGCACACCCAGCGCGAACGGGTCCGCCGTGCGCTCGACGGCCTGAACCATCCCGCCCCTGTCGCGCGCGGCCACCCGCAACCCCTGCCCGAGACTGTCCACCGCCTGCAAGTGAAGCGCGTTCACCCACATCGGCTCCCGGCCGGAGATCCGGTCCAGCATCGTTCCGTGCTCGACGTTCACGCATTTGCGGGGCAGCACCGTCCAGCGCCGGTCGGAGCGGCGGTAGACGGCATAGGCATCGGCGTGGAGGGTGCCTCCGAGGGCGACGTTGAGCATCTGCGCACCACGGCAGATCCCGAGTACGGGCAACCCGCGGGACGCGGCTTCGCCGACGAGCGCCCGCTCCAGCGCGTCGCGGGCCGGATCGAGGCGGGCGGAGGTCACGAGCTTGCCGCCGTAGAGGTCTGGAGAGATGTCGTCGCCGCCGCCGATCACGATGCCGTCCACGCTGTCGACATCCGCCGTCCGCCCGGCGCCCCAGCGGACGGCGCGCCCGCCGGCCAGGCGGATGTTGAGCGCGACCAGCGGAAAGATCCGCCATCCCGAACGCGCCGAGGTGGTCACGCCGATCACGGGGCGGTTGCGGCGGGGCAACACCGGCCTAGGCTCCCTCGTCGCCCCGGGGGGAGAACGCGCCGCCATGCCCGCCCTGCGCCGGCGATACCGGCTCCGAACCCGTCATCGCTCGAACCCTGCCTCGGGAAGCAGGCTCGCGGCGATGGCCTCGGCCACCACCTCGCGCCAGTCGCTGCGCACGGTCGTGAGCGCGCCACGGTGCTCCCGCCAGAGAGCGCGCAGCCGGTCGAGCAGCTCTCCGTTGGCCGCAAGGCGTTCCACCAGCACCCAGCGATTCCATTCGTAGGCGAGGCTCCAGGCCGGGTCGCCCAGGCGGCAATCGGGAAGCCTGTAGTGCCACGTCGGCCGCGGCTTGACGGCGCCGGCCTCCCCGAGAGCGGCGACGACGCGCGCTTCGTCGAGGTGGCGAAAGAGGGGCAGAAGATCGAGCCCGCGATTGCGTGTCGCGTTGTGGGCGAGGTAGCCGTCGATGAGCCCGGCGAGGCCCTCCCCGCCCAGCCCCTCCACCAGCGCGTCGACGAACGGGCGCGGATAGGGCTCCACGAAAGGCAGAAGGCGGCGGGACGCGTCGATCGGGTCCGCCTCGCGCAGCCAGTCCTCCATCAGCGCGTAGGCGAGCAGGACCGGCTCGATATCCTCGCGCGCCTCGCCCGGCACCTCGGTGTTCAGATGCACTCCGAACCCGAGGAGCGCGCCATCGCCGGTTCCGGTGGCGCCGCCCTCGGCCAGCATCGAAAGGAGCCGTTCGAGCAAGGCCAGGGCGGAGCGATCCAGCGGTTCGGTGACGATCTCCACCGGCACCACCGCCCGCGCCTGCTCGAGCACGGCCGATTTGAGCGCGCTTTCGCCGGGGTCGCGGTAGGCGGTGTCCAGCACCACCTCGAGCGTGCCGATCCGGCTGCCCTCGAGCCGCGCCTCGTTCGCACCGGGGCGCTCGACCCGGCCGCCCAGAAGCTCGCGGGCCAGCTCGGCGGCCTCGGCCTCGCGCAGCCCGCCGAACTCGATCTCCACCCCGGTGCGCCGCGCCTCGGCCGCGGTCCGGTCGGCAGGCAGGGGCAGCGGCAGAAAGCGGTCGCGCGGGACACTGATCGAAACATCGGGCATGCGCATTCTCCTTTGTCCCCTTCGGCGGGCGCAGTCGCGCGGTCACGCCGGGAGTCGCGGGCCGGCGCCCCGCTCTGCCCGCCGGAGCGACGGGTGCGCGGCTATTCGGCTGCCAGAACGTCCTCGCGGCGCACCTCGTCCGCGATGATGCGGGCGATGGTGGCGCAGTCGTCGAGGCTGAAGGTGAGAGGGATACGCATGTCGAGCAGCCCCGCCAACACCGCGTCGCTCGAAGGCATCGGCTCGGGTTCGGCGTAGCGCCAGTGCCCGTAGACGGAGGTGAAACCGGCCGGTTCCGGCGCGCCGAACCATTTCAACTCCACCCCACGGGCCTTGCAGCGTGCCACCACGCCCGCCACGGAGCCCGTTCTCCAGCCCGGCAGGCGGAACTGGAAGGACGAGCCCACGTAGCTTTCCTCCGGCGGACGCGGGATCAACGCGAGCCCCGGCACACCGGCAAGCCCGGCCTCGACCGCGCGATACCGCTCGCCCCATGCCGCCACGCGCGCCGGCAGCTCGGCAAGCTGCGGGCGCAGCACGGCGGCACGCAGGTGATCCATCCGGCCGGAGATGTTGGGAACCTCGTAGCGAAGGCCCTCGAAAACCTCGGGGGGCGGCGCGGCGCGATGCCTGTCGTAGAGCATGTAGCTACCGGAGGTGAGCACCGCCCGGGCCATGATCTCCGGATCGTCGGAGGTCACGAGCCCGCCCTCGCCCGAATTGATGTGCTTGTAGGTCTGGGTCGAGTAGCAGGCGATCCGGCCGTGACGCCCGGAGGGCACGCCCCGCCAGTGCGCGCCCATGGTGTGGGCGCAGTCCTCGATCACCGGCACCCCGGCGCCATCGGCCAGCGCCATCAGCGCATCCATGTCGCAGATGTGCCCCCGCATGTGGCTCAGGAGCAGGGCCGACGCCCCCGGCAACTTGGCGGCCAGATCCTCGAGATCGATGGTCAGCGCGTCGGTGACGCCCACGAAAACAGTTCGCGCGCCCACCGCGGCGATCGCCCCCGGTACGGGCGCAAGGGTGAAGGCATTGGAGAGCACGCGGTCGCCGGGGCCGACGCCCAGCGCCCGCAGCGCGCATTGCATAGCGTAGCCGCCCGAGGCCACCGCAAGACAGTACCGCGCCCCCGTGAAGGCCGCGAACTCCTCCTCGAGCAGCGAAACCTCCCCTGCCTCGCCCTCGGCGAGGTTGTACCGGTGCAGGCGGCCCGAGCGCAGCACGGCCTCCGCCGCGCCTATCGCCGCCTCGGGGATGGGCTCCTGCTGGGTGAAACTGCCCCTGAATACCTCGTTCATGGTCCGGAAGGTGGCGCGGGCGGCGCGGCACGTCAATCCGGCAGCGAATATCTGGCGCAAGTCGGCGCTCGCAGGCCGCCACCCCCGCGCGGGCTCAGCCGCCACCCGGGCGCGCAGGCTCCCCGCCCGGGCCGAGCAGGCGCTCGATCACGGCGTCGAGCTCGTCGAAATGCGCGAGCAGCGCGTCGGGTGCGAGCGCGGCCGCTTCGGCTGCGCCCGGGCCGAAACCCACGAGCACGCAGGGCATGCCGGCGGCACGGGCTGTGTCGCGGTCGGTCACGGTGTCGCCGATCAGGCAGGCGCGGGCAGGATCGCCGCCCGCCCGGCAAACGGCGGACCGCAGGGGTTCGGGGTGCGGTTTGCGCATCGCCAGCGTGCCGGCCCCGACCACCGATCCGAAGAGCGGGCGCACACCCATCGCTTCGAGGAGGCGCTCGGCAAGGTCGACCGGCTTGTTGGTGCAGATGCCCACCTTGTCGCCCCGGGCGAGCGCACGCTCGACCGCCTCGATGGCGCCGGGATAGGGCCGGGTGTGTTCGCACAGCGCCCCGCCGTAGGCCTCCAGCAGGAGCGGATACTGGCTGTCGATCTCTCCCGCCCCGAAGTCCGGTCCGCCCGCATCGGCCGCCCGTGCAAACCCGGCCGAGAGCATCGCCCGCCCGCCCCGGAAGGCGATGGCCCCGTCCAGCTCGGGATCGAGCATCGCGCCCAGCCCCAGCGCGGCGAAACACCGGTTGGCGGCGGCGATCATGTCGGCGGAGGTGTCGGCGAGGGTCCCGTCGAGATCGAAGATGAGGGTGCGCATGGCTGCCTTTCTGCCCTTGGGGGTGCGCCGCCAGCAGCGCGGCCTTGCTTCTCGATAGGCGCACGGCACCGGCCTGCCAAGCCGGACCGCGCGGCACGGAGCCAAACGCTACAGGCCCGACACGCGATGTGAACGGGGCTGCGCTTGCGGCGCGTGGCCAAGCGGTTAGAAGTGTGGCGCAGAGCAGACACGAAAAGAGGGCCGCGATGAGCCTCAGCCTGATCGTTCTGGCCGCGGGCGAGGGCACGCGCATGGCGTCCGACCGGCCCAAGGTGCTGCACGAGGTCGCCGGCGCGTCCCTCTTGATACACGCGATCCGCAGCGCGGCGCCGCTGGCCCCGACCCGCACGATCGTCGTCACCGGGCACGGGGGCGAGAGCGTGGCGGCGGCGGCCCGGGCCCATGATCCCGGCATCGCGATCGCCGTGCAGGAAGAGCAGCTCGGCACCGGCCACGCGGTGGCGCAGGCAGCCCCGTCGCTGCAGGGCGGCTCGGGCGACGCGCTGGTGCTTTACGCGGATACGCCCTTCCTGACCCCGGGCACGCTCGCGCGCATGGCCGAGGCACGCGCACGGCACGACATCGTGGTGCTCGGTTTCGAGGCCGCCGAGCCGGGACGCTACGGCCGGCTTGTGACGGAAGACGGCGCGCTCCTGCGCATCGTCGAATGGCGCGATGCCGATGCCGCGGAACGCGCCATTACCCTGTGCAATTCCGGGGTGGTGCTGGCTCCCGCGGCGCTGCTTGCAGAGCTCGTGGCCGGGCTCGGGAACGACAACGCCGCCGGCGAGTATTACCTGACCGACATCGTGGGCCTGGCCCGGGCGCGGGGGCTCTCGGCCGGTGCCGTGATCTGCCCAGAGAGCGAAACGATGGGCGTGAACACCCGCGCGGACCTTGCCACGGCAGAAGCGGCGTTCCAGGCCCGGGCGCGGGCGGAGGCACTGGAGGCCGGGGTGACGCTGGTGGCGCCCGAAACGGTGTATTTCGCGCATGACACGGCGATCGGGCGCGATGCGACGGTGGAACCCTACGTGGTGTTCGGCCCGGGCGTCACGGTGGAGAGCGGCGCCCACATCCGCGCGTTCTCCCATCTGGAGGGCGCCCATGTGAGCGCGGGCGCCGTTGTCGGGCCCTACGCGCGCCTGCGCCCCGGCGCCGAGATCGGCGAGGACGCACGGGTGGGCAATTTCGTGGAGGTGAAGGAGGCCACCATCGGGCCCGGCGCGAAGGCCAACCACCTCGCCTACATCGGCGATGCGTCGGTCGGGGCGGGCGCCAACATCGGGGCCGGCGCCATCACCTGCAACTACGACGGCGCCTCGAAGCACAGGACGGAGATCGGCGAAGGCGCCTTCGTCGGCACGAACAGCGCGCTCGTCGCCCCGGTGCGCATCGGGGCCGAGGCGATGACGGCGGCCGGCTCCACGATCACCTCCGACGTGCCCGACGGCGCGCTGGCGGTCGCACGGGCGAGCCAGAGCAACAAGCCGGGCCTCGCGGCCAAGCTCATGGCCCGCAACCGCGCCGCGCGCGCGCGGAAGCGGGAAGGCGACACTTGAGCCAGCGCCCCCTCCTACGGTCGCGCGCTGCGCAGGGGCCGGGTGCGAGGCAGGCCGCCGGCACGGGTCCGAGCACCGGGCGCCGGCGCGCGCAGGGGCAGGCAGCGCGACGCGCCCGCTGACGGCGCGAACGGGAACAGGGATGGCCCGGCGACCGCCGGGACACGAAGACACCTCGGAGAGATCAGGATGTGCGGGATCATCGGAGTTCTGGGAGAGCACGAAGCAGCGCCCCTGCTCGTCGAGGCTCTCAAGCGGCTGGAGTATCGCGGCTATGACAGCGCCGGCATCGCCACCGTGAACGCGGGCCGGCTCGACAGGCGCCGCGCCGTGGGCCGGCTGGTGAACCTCTCCGACCTGCTCGTCCACTCGCCGCTCGCGGGGAAAGCGGGGATCGGGCACACCCGCTGGGCCACCCATGGCGCGGCCACCGAGGGCAATGCCCACCCGCACCGGGCCGGGCGCGTCGCGGTGGTGCACAACGGCATCATCGAGAACTACCGCGCCCTGCGCGAGGACCTGGCCCGGGAGGGCATCGCACCGGCCACCGAAACCGATACCGAAACCGTGGCGCTCCTGGCCGAGGCGGCGATGGCGCGCGGGCTTTCGCCCGAGGCCGCTGTCGCGGACACGCTGCCGCGGCTGGAGGGGGCTTTCGCGCTGCTCTTCCTCTTCGAGGAAGAAGACGACCTCATGATTGCCGCGCGCCGGGGCTCACCACTGGCCATCGGCCATGGCGAGGGGGAGGTCTTCGTCGGTTCGGATGCCATCGCGCTCGGCCCGCTCACCGACCGCCTGACCTATCTTGAGGAGGGCGACTGGGCCATCCTGCGCCGTGCGGGCGTGGAAATCCGCGATGCCGCCGGCGCGCCGGTCAGCCGGCCCGAGCGGCGGATCGCGATGGAATCCGTGCGTGCCGAGAAGGACGGGCACAAGCACTTCATGGCCAAGGAGATCGCCGAGCAGCCGCTCGTGCTGGCGCAGGCGCTGGAGCGTTACCTCGGCGCCGAAGGCGTGGTGCTGCCCGCGGCCACGCCCGATCTCGCCGCCCTCGACAGGATGACGCTCGTGGCCTGCGGCACCGCCCACTACGCCTGCATGACCGCGCGCTACTGGTTCGAGGGGCTCGCCGGGTTGCCCGCCGAAACCGACGTGGCCTCGGAATTCCGCTACCGCGAACCGCCGATCACCCCCGGCACCGCGGCGGTGTTCGTCAGCCAGTCCGGCGAGACCGCGGATACCCTCGCGGCGCTGCGCTATGCACGCGGCCGGGCCGATGCGGTGATCTCGGTGGTGAATGTCGGCGAGAGCACCATCGCGCGCGAAAGCGACATCGCGCTGCCCATCCTTGCCGGCACCGAGATCGGTGTCGCCTCCACCAAGGCCTTCACCTGCCAGCTGGCCGTTCTGGCAGCGCTGGCCCTCGCGGCGGGCAAGGCCCGCGGCCGCATCGGCGCGGAGGCACTGGCCGGGCATCTCGCGGCGTTCCGGGCGCTCCCCGGCCTCTTCAACCAGGCCCTGGCACTGGACGGTGCATTCCGGTCCGCCGCCCAGATGCTCGCCGAGGCGCGGGACGTGCTGTTTCTCGGCCGGGGCGCGCTTTACCCGATCGCGCTGGAAGGAGCTCTGAAGCTCAAGGAAATCAGCTATATCCACGCCGAGGGCTATGCCTCGGGCGAGCTCAAGCACGGCCCGATCGCGCTGGTGGACCAGCATGTGCCGGTGGTGGTCTTCGCGCCAACCGATCCGCTCTTCGAGAAATCGGTTTCCAACATGCAGGAGGTCATGGCGCGCGGCGGTCGCATCGTGCTCGTCACCGATGCCGAAGGCGCCGCCCGCGCGGGAGAGGGTGCCGAGCTGGTGATCGTCATGCCGACCGTCGATCCCGTCTTTGCACCGATCCTCTACGCGGTGCCGGCCCAACTGCTGGCCTATCACACCGCGGTGGCCAAGGGCACCGATGTGGACCAGCCGCGCAACCTCGCCAAATCCGTCACCGTTGAGTGATCCCGGACCGCGCAGACGCTCCCCGCCTGTGCGCGCCGCTGCTCCGCCCCCGAGCACGGCGGGCGGGCTCGCGGCAGATGCACGGAATGCCCGCGGGGCAGATCGCGCGGCGGCCGTTCCTGCAGACCCTCGCCCAACGTCGGCCTCGCGGGGAAGACACGCTCACGGGCCTTGCCACCGCGCCGTGCGAGTTGCGCCGTGCCCGGCCGCGGACGCCTTGCGCGACCCGTCAGGCTGCCGCGCCGGGGCCGAGCGCGTCGTCGAGCGCCGACTCCAGAGCTGCGAGCGAAGGGCATGCGGTGAAGAGCCCGGCGAAATCCTCGCCCGCGAAGCCTTCGTCGATCACGTGGCGCACCAGCGCCACGAGCGGATCCCAGAAACCGCCCTCATTGAGAAGGAAGATCGGCTTGTCGTGCAGGCCGAGCTGCCTCCAGGTCACGATCTCGAAGAACTCGTCGAGCGTGCCGGAGCCGCCCGGCAGCACCACCACCGCGTCCGAGTTCATGTACATCACTTTCTTGCGCTCGTGCATCGTCTCGGTGACGATTGCCCCGGCGAGGCTGCGCGCCTCCCTGTGCAACAGGTGGCGGGGGATGACACCGAGCGCTTCGCCCCCCGCGGCCTGCGCGGCCGCCGCGACCGCGCCCATGATGCCGGCATCGCCCGCGCCATAGACGAGCCTCCAGCCCCGGGCCGCGAGAAGGGCGCCAAGCCGGCCGGCGGCGTGGACGTATTGCGGAGCGTTGCCCGGGCGCGAACCGCAGAAGACGCAGATCGAGGGAATGTGCATGACCGTGGGCTCCTGCGCTGCTGAGGGGGGTTTTGACCCGTGATAGCGGCCTTGCTATCCTCGCTCAACTGCGCGAAAGGCCAAGAACGCATCGCGCGAGCCTGGGGAAGCATGATGGCAAAAGAAGGGGCAATGGCCGGCCTGTCCGGCTATGCGATCGGTGCGGCCGCGCTCGCGGTGCTGGCCGGTGGCATCTACCTGCTTGCACCGAACGGTGCGCGCGACGAGGCACAGCCCGTCGAAGCCGCCGTCGAAACCCCGGAACCGCCCGAGGCTCCCGAGACGGCATCCGCGGGCGATGGCGCACTGGCGCCCGAGACGGGGGACGAGGCCGAGGCGCCCGAGGCGCTGCAGGAAGCGGAAGCGGAGCCACAGTCGCAGCAGGCAGAAGCGGAGACCGCGGAAACGGGCGGCCCGGAGAATGCGCCGGACACAGCGGAACCCGAAGCCCCGGCCTTCGACATCGTACGCGTCGAGCCCGATGGCAGCGCGGTGGTGGCGGGCCAGGGAGCCCCGTTCTCGCTGATCGAGGTCCTTCTCGATGGGAGCACGGTGGCCGAGGCCGAGGCAGACGCCGCGGGGCGCTTCGTGAGCCTCTTTTCCATCGCGCCCAGCGACAAGGCCCGTATCGTCACGCTGGCAATGACGCTTTCCGAGGGCGGCGCGGCCCGGGTCTCGACCCAAAGCGTGATCCTCGCGCCGAATGCGCCCGTCGTCACAGCGGCCCCGGCGGGTGAAACCGAGGAGATCGCCGCGCTGGAGCCCGCGCTCGAACCGAGCCCTCCCGGACAGGAACCTGAGGCAACCGGCGCGGAGGCAGACCCCGCTCCGGCCCCCGCCGCCGGCGACGATGGGGCGGGCGAGCCCGCCGAGCCACGAACGGCCGACACCGCTCCGCCGGAAACCGAACCGGCAGAGGCCCCGCAAACCGGCGACGGCACGCAAGCAACGCGGGACGGGGGAAGCCCCGCAGGCCAGTCGCAGGCCACAGCCGAAGCAAACCGGCCCGATGCCGAGGCCGAAGCGGAGGCCGGCAGCACGACGCAGGCAATGGCCGAGGACGCCACGCCGCGCCCCCTGCCCGAAAGCCCCGATGCCGCCGCGCAGATCACGGCCGCGCCGCCGGCTCCCGGCACCGGAGACGCCCCCCGGGCGCCCGGCGATGCCACCGACGCCGCCGAAGCCACCGCCGCACCGGCGCCGCCGGCGGGCGACACTGCGCCCGAGACACTCGCCGCTGAGGGGCCGGACGCCCCGGCGCGCCCGGTTGCCGATCCCACCGCCCCGGCGCCGGCCGCACCGCCCGCACCGGCCACGGGTACGGCCGGCGACGGCTTGCCCGGAACCGGGGAGGGCACCCCGGCGATCCTCATGGCCGACGAAACCGGGGTGCGGCTGCTGCAACCGCCGGTCGCCCCCGGAGCGGGGCCGGAGGTGATGTCGAGCGTCGCGCTCGACACGATCACCTACGACAGTTCGGGCGAAGTGGCCCTCACCGGCCGGGGCACCGGCGAGGGCTTCGTGCGGGTCTACATCGACAACCAGCCGGTCATCACGGCGCCGGTCGGCGAAGGCGGCGCCTGGGCGACCGACCTTCCCGAAGTCGACCCGGGCGTTTACACGCTCCGGATCGACGAGGTGGACGCCGAGGGCACCGTGACCTCCCGCATCGAAACGCCCTTCCAGCGCGAGGACGAAGCCACCATCGCCGCGGCGCGCGAGGAGCTTCGGCAGGACCGCGAGGCCGGCTTCCAGATCAGCCTGCGCACGGTTCAGCCCGGCAACACGCTCTGGGCGATTGCGCGCGAAAGCTACGGCGAAGGCATCCTCTACGTCCGGGTCTTCGAAGCGAACCGCGACCGGATCCGCGACCCCGACCTGATCTATCCGGGGCAGGTCTTCCGGGTGCCGGAGTAACGCCGCCGGTCAGCGCCCGCTGGCCGCGGACGGACGCGCTGCCGGAGCGGAGCGCAAAGGCCAGCGCCGGGGCGCGGCGCCCGCGCGCCGAGGCGACGCGGACACCTCCAGCGGCACTCGCGAAACCGCGGCTGCCCGGACGCGCCGGAGCCAGGGCGCAACGTTGCCCCCGGGGCGCCTTCAGACCTGCCCGGCAGGCCCCGGGCGGTTTACCGGCGCGAAGGGGTACGGGCACGTGCCGGGGCGCGGCAAGGGCGTCGCTTTGCCGCTGTTTCGCTGCCGCCCCGACCTATACATGCACGGTGCGAGCATCGCCGCCCTCATCGGCGCGCGGAGAAACGTCAGGGAGCGAGCATGATCTTCTGGGTTGTCGTGGCGACGATGGTGGCGGCATCGGTGGCGATCCTGCTGCAGGCGCTGGTGCGTGCCCGGCGTGGAGACCCTGAGGCCCGCGCGGCATCGGACGTTGCGATCTACCGCGATCAGCTCCGCGAGATCGAACGCGACGTGGCCCGCGGCATCATCGGCGCAGACGAGGCGGAGCGGCTGCGCACCGAGGTGTCCCGCCGGCTGCTCGACGCCGACCGCGCGGCCCGGTCCGCCGAGGGAAAGGTGCAAGGTGGCGCACCGCGGGCGGCCACATGGACCATGGCTGCCTTCGCGGTCGCCGTCACCGCCGGCGGCAGCGTCTGGCTCTACGCGGCGCTCGGTGCGCCGGGCTACGGAGACCTTCCGATGTCGCTGCGCCTCGCCGCCGCCGAACAGGCCCGCGAGACGCGCCCGGGGCAGACCGACGCAGAGGTCCAGGCTGGCGCAGCGCTCGCGCCGCGCGAAGCGCCCGATCCGCAGTATCTGGAGCTGATCGAGCGGCTGCGCGCCGCCGTGGCGGCCAGGCCGGACGACTTGGAAGGGCATCGCCTGCTGGCGCGGAACGAGGCCGCGATGGGCGATTTCGCCGCCGCCTGGCGTGCGCAGGAACGCGTCGTGGAAATCCGCGGCGCGGAGGCGACGGCGCAGGATCATGCCAACCTCGCCGACCTGATGGTGCTGGCTGCGGGAGGCTACGTGAGCCCCGAGGCCGAGGCGGCGCTGTCGCGTGCCCTCGACCGCGACCCGTCCAACGGCACGGCACGCTATTACTCCGGCCTGCTTTTCGCCCAGACGGGCCGGCCCGATATCGCGTTCAATCTCTGGCGCGGACTTCTCGAGGAAAGCCAGCCCGACGCCCCGTGGGTCGGCCCGATCCGCGCGCAGATCGAGGATCTCGCCTTCTTCGCCGGCGTGGACTATCGGCTGCCGCCCGAGGGCAGCGCCCCCCTGCGCGGCCCGAGCGCGGCCGATATCGAGGCCGCCGGCGATCTCGACCCGGCGGCGCGGATGGAGATGATCCGCTCCATGGTCGGAGGACTCTCGGAGCGGCTCGCCACCGAGGGCGGGCCGCCGGCCGACTGGGCCCGCCTGATCCGGGCCTATGGCGTTCTCGGCGAGCGCGGGACCGCGGCGGCGATCTGGGAAGAGGCCCAGCGCGTTTTCCCCGACGATCTCGCAAGGGTTCCGATCCTTGAGGCGGCGCGCGATGCCGGCGTGGCACAATGAGCCGGCGCGCGGGCAGCGGTGCCCGGGCATGATCTGTGAAACGCCGGAAGAGTTTGCCGCGGCGGTGGCCCCCGCCCGGGGGATCGCCGGCCTCGATCTCGGCGAGAAGACCATCGGAGTGGCCGTTTCCGACCCGCTTCTGAGCGTGGCGACCCCCTTGCGGACCCTGCGGCGCGGCAAGTTCTCGGATGCTGCCGACGCGCTGCTCGCGCTGGCCGCGGAGCGCACCCTCGGCGGTTTCGTGCTCGGCCTGCCTCGCAACATGGACGGCAGCGAGGGGCCGCGCTGCCAATCCACCCGGGCCTTTGCCCGCAACCTCGCCGCGCGCACGCCGCTGCCCATCGGCTTCTGGGACGAGCGGCTTTCCACCGTCGCCGCAGAGCGGGCGCTCCTCGAGGCCGACGCGTCCCGCGCCCGGCGCGCGGCGGTCATTGATCATGTCGCCGCGGGATATATCCTTCAGGGTCTTCTCGACCGGATGAACCACATGAGGCGGGCATGAGCGACGAGGTCTGGCGGCGGGCGGAGGTGGAGAGCCCCTGCATCAAGGTGTGCGTGATCGAGCCGCAGAGCCGGCTTTGCACCGGGTGCCTCCGCAGCCTGGACGAGATCGCCGGCTGGAGCAGGATGAGCCCGGAGGCGCGCGCTGCCGTAATGGCAGAGCTGCCGGGCCGCGCCCCGCTGCTTACCCGCCGCAGGGGAGGACGCGCCGGCCGTGTGGGCAAGGCCTCCTGAGAAAGGGCGCGCGCGCATTCGAGCCGAATCCGCGTAGCCGCCCTCTGCGCGCTTCCGGTCTTCCGGGCCGCGCGCTAGAACGGTACCGGCCGCCAGCGGCGCGGCGTGGATCGAAGGGGCAGGCATGGGCGGTACCGCCCTTCTCACGGGGTCAGCGGGCTTCATCGGCTTTCACACCGCATCCGCGCTGCTCCAACGCGGCTGGAAAGTGGTGGGGATCGACAACCTCAATCCCTATTACGATCCGGAGTTGAAGGAGGCCCGCCACCGCATCCTCGGCAACCACGCGAATTTCGAGGCGGTGATCGACGGTATCGAGCGGCCGGGCGTGCTCGCCACGCTGATGGCCGAGGCACGCCCCGACACGGTGATCCACCTTGCCGCTCAAGCGGGCGTCCGGCACTCCATCGAGAACCCATCGAGCTATGTCGAGGCAAACCTTTCCGGCACGTTCGCCCTTCTCGAAGCGGCGCGCGCGCATCCCCCGCGCCACCTGCTGATGGCCTCGACCTCCTCGGTTTACGGCGCCGAAACCGAGATGCCCTACCGCGAGACGATGGCCGCAAATCACCAGATGTCGTTCTACGCGGCCACCAAGAAGGCCAACGAGGCGATGGCCCACAGCTACGCGCATCTCTTCGGCCTGCCGATCACCATGTTCCGCTTCTTCACGGTCTTCGGGCCATGGGGACGGCCCGACATGGCGCTCTTCCGCTTCACGCGGGCGATCCTCGAGGGCAGGCCCATCGACGTTTTCAATCACGGCGCCATGCGGCGGGATTTCACCTATGTCGACGATCTCGTCGAGGGGCTTTGCCGCCTCCTGCCCCTCGCCCCGCCGCCGGCGGAGGCGCGCGGCGCCGCGATCCCCGGCGACAGTCTTTCTCCGGCGGCGCCCTGGCGCGTTGTCAACATCGGCCACGGCAGCCCGGTCGAGCTCGAGGAGTTCATCGAAGCGCTGGAGCGTGCCCTGGGGCGCCGGGCACTCCGCAACCTGCTGCCGATGCAACCCGGGGACGTCCCCGCGACATGGGCCGACACCGGCCTGCTGACGGCCCTCGCCGGGCCCCTGCCCCGCACGCCGCTCGACGTGGGCATCGCCCGCTTCGTGCGGTGGTATCTTGAGTTCTACGGCGCGCCGGGCGAAGGCGCGTCAACGGCGCCGGGTGGCGCAACGGGAGAGACGCCATGAAGATCGCGATGATCGGTACCGGATACGTGGGCCTCGTGTCGGGCGTGTGCTTTTCGGATTTCGGCCACGAGGTGATCTGCGTGGACAAGAACCCCGAGAAGGTCGAGATGCTGAACCGGGGCGAGGTGCCAATCTACGAGCCCGGCCTCGATGCGCTGATGGCGCGAAACGTGGAAGCCGGGCGGCTCGCGTTCACCGGCGACCTGGCCTCCGCCGTGCGGGGCGCCGATGCCGTGTTCATTGCCGTGGGCACGCCCACCCGCCGGGGCGACGGTCATGCCGACCTCACCTACGTGTATGCCGCAGCCGAGGAGATCGCCGCAGCGCTCACCGGCTACGCGGTGGTGGTCACGAAATCCACCGTGCCGGTGGGAACGAACAGGCAGGTCAAGCAGGTGATCCGCAAGGCCCGCCCGGATCTCGAGTTCGATGTTGCGTCGAACCCCGAATTCCTGCGCGAGGGCGCCGCCATCGACGATTTCATGCGGCCCGACCGCGTGGTCGTGGGCGTGCAGAACGAGCGCGCGGGCGAGGTGATGGCCGAGATCTACCGGCCGCTCTTCCTGCGCGACTTCCCGGTGGTGACCACCGATCTCGAGAGCGCCGAGATGATCAAATACGCGGCCAACGCCTTTCTCGCCACCAAGATCACCTTCATCAACGAGATCGCCGGGCTGTGCGAGCGCGTGGGTGCGGACGTGAAGGAGGTGGCCAAGGGCATCGGGCTCGACGGCCGCATCGGGAACAAGTTCCTCCACGCGGGCCCCGGCTACGGCGGCTCCTGCTTTCCCAAGGACACGCGTGCGCTGGCCCGCATCGGGCAGGAACACGCCGTGCCCATGCAGATCACCGAGACGGTCATCAAGGTCAACGACGAGGTCAAGCGCCGGATGGTCGAGAAGCTGCGCGATCTCTGCGAAGGCAGCTTCAACGGAAAGACGGTGGCCGTGCTCGGCGTGACCTTCAAGCCCAACACCGACGACATGCGCGAAGCGCCGAGCCTCACGCTCGTGCCCGCGCTCGTGGGCGGCGGTGCGCGGGTGCGGGTCGTGGACCCCCAGGGCCGGCGGGAAGGCGAGGCCCTGCTGCCCGGCGTGCACTGGGAAGACGACGCCTACCGCGCCGCCCATGGCGCCGATCTCGTGGTGCTGCTTACCGAGTGGAACGAATTCCGCGCGCTCGATCTTCCGCGGCTCGCACGCAAGATGGCGCGCCCGCGCATGGCCGATCTTCGCAACATCTATTCGAGGCAGGATGCCCGGAAGGCCGGCTTCGAGGCCTATGTCTCCATTGGCCGGCGCGACCTTGCCGCGAGGGGCGCGGCACAGGCAGCCGAGTAGGAGCACGGTTGCCAGGGGGCGCCGCGGCCCCCTGGCAACCGTCGCTGTCGTCAGTCGATCTTAGGCAGCAGGCTGTCGATGGACGCCTTGGCGTCGCCGTAGAACATCCGCGTGTTGTACTTGTAAAAGAGCGGGTTCTCGATGCCGGA
>CAYXOX010000035.1:0-561 GCA_964466745.1 uncultured Rhodobacterales bacterium | reverse complement strand
CCCGCGCTTCGAGACGAATACCTGCTTTGCCTTCCACACCTCCAGCACCGGCATCCCGGCGATGGGCGAGTTGGGATCATCCTGCGCTGCGGGGTTCACGATGTCGTTGGATCCGATCACGATGGCGACGTCCGTCTCGGGGAAGTCCTCGTTGATCTCGTCCATTTCGAGAACGATGTCGTAGGGAACCTTCGCTTCCGCCAGCAGCACGTTCATGTGCCCCGGCAGACGGCCGGCCACGGGGTGGATCGCGAAGCGCACCGTCTTGCCCTTGGCCCGCAGCTTGCGCGTCAGCTCGCTGACGGACTGCTGGGCTTGCGCCACGGCCATGCCGTAGCCCGGCACGATGATCACGCTATCGGCCTCGTTGAGCGCGGCAGCAACGCCGTCGGCGTCGATCGCCACCTGCTCGCCCTCGACTTCCATCTGCGGGCCGGAGGCACCGCCGAACCCGCCCAGGATCACCGATCCCTGGGCCGTGGCGTACACGCGTCCGTCGGCGCCTTTGAGATGGGTCATCAGCAGCTTTCCGCCCTGCAGGCTCGTGGCGCTGTCCGAGGC
>CAYXOX010000034.1:0-23385 GCA_964466745.1 uncultured Rhodobacterales bacterium | reverse complement strand
CGCCGCCGCCGATGCCCTGCCCTGCCCCGTCGCCATACAGAACGCACCGGAATTCCTCGGGATCGGGCTCACCCCGCCGGAGCTCGCCGCCCTCCATGACGCGCACCCCAACGTGGTGGCCGTGAAGGCCGAGTGCACGGCGCTTGCCCTCGGGGAGCTGTCCGATGCGCTCGACGGGCGGATGCGCATCCTGAACGGGCGCGCCGGTCTGGAGCTGACGGACAACTACCGCGCCGGTGCCCACGGGATGATCCCGGGCGTGGAAACCGCCGATCTCCAGGTGGCCATCGCCCACGCCATGGCCGCGGGGCGAGAGGCAGAGGCCGAGGATCTCTACCGCCGCCTCCTGCCGGCGCTCGCTTTCATCATGCAGGGCATCGCGCAGTTCACGACATACGGAAAGCTCCTCGCCGCGATGCGCCTTGGCATTGCGCCCTGCAGCCATCGCGGGCCCGGGCCCGCCGCCACGGAGCGCGGGCACGCCTGGACGCGGCGCTTCGCCGAAGCGCTCGGCCCGCTCCCAACCTGACCCGAAAGGACACCGCCCATGGCCAAGATCACCGACGTTAGGACGACCATCTGGGAATGGACCGGGCCCGTTGCGCCGATGCCGCCCCATTTCTGCACGACGGCGGGCGATCTGGTCGAGGACGTCACGGGATCTATCGCGGGCTTCCGCTTTCTCGGCTGGCTCATCGTCGAGATCGAGTGCGACGACGGCACGGTGGGCATCGGCAACGCAGCGCTGGCCCCCCACGCCACGAAGACCACGATCGACACCTACCTCAAGCCCCTGCTGATCGGCACCGACCCGCTCGACAGCGAGTACATCTGGCAGAGCATGTACCGCCGGACCCTGCCCTTCGGGCGCAAGGGCATCGGAATGGTGGCGATGAGCGCCATCGACCTCGCGGTGTGGGATGCCAAGGGCAAGATCCTGAAGCAGCCGGTGTTCAAGCTGCTCGGCGGGCGCACCAAGCCGAGCCTGCCGGTCTATGCCTCGCGGCTCTACTCGCAGCCCACGGACACGCTCGCGGCAGAGGCGAAGGCCTATGCCGACGAGGGCTTCAAGGCCGTGAAGCTGCGCTTCGGCTGGGGCCCGAAAGACGGGCTGGAAGGCATGCACAAGAACGTCGCCCTTGTCGAGGCCGCCCGCGAGGCCGTGGGCGACGGCGTGGATATCATGGCCGACTGCTACATGGGCTGGACCGTGGAATACGCGCGCCGGATGCTGCGCCTTCTCGAACCCTACAACATGAGATGGGTGGAAGAGCCGGTGATCTCGGACGATCTCGCCGGCTATGCCGAGCTGCGCGCCCTCGGGCACGTGGCCATTTCGGGCGGCGAGCACGAGTACACGCTGCACGGCTTCCGCCAGGCGCTCGACCTGAAGGCCTACGACATCGTGCAGTTCGACGTGAACCGGGTGGGCGGCATCACCGCGGCGCAGAAGATCACCGATCTCTGCGAGGCCTACGATATTCCCGTGATCCCCCATGCCGGGCAGATGCACAACTACCACATCTCGATGTCATCCTACGCGGCACCGATCTCGGAGTATTTCCCCAAGGTTCCGGTGGAAGTCGGCAACGAGCTCTTCTGGTACATCTTCGATGGCGAGCCCGTGGCCGTGAACGGCCATGTGAACCTCTCGGACGAGGCGCCCGGTTTCGGGCTCGCGCTGCAGGAACCCTCCGAACACTTCAAGCTGACCACCTGAGGAGACGCGGACCATGCCCGACTTCCCCATCATCGACACGCATCTGCATGTCTGGGACCACGGCCGGCTGAAGTACTCGGCCTTCGAGGGCCACCCGCTGTTCTCCAAGTCCTACCACGTGGAGGACTATCAGCGCGATTGCGGCGACGTGGACATCGAGGCGATGGTGTTCCTCGAATGCTACTGCGATTTCACTCCCGAGGGCGGCCAGTACATCGAGGAAATCGAGTTCGTCGAAGACGAGGCCCGGCGCGATCCGCGGATCCGCGGCATCGTTCCCATGGCGCCGGTGGAGCGCGGCAAGGCGGTGGAGCCGATGCTCGCCGAGATGACCGGGCGGTTCGACAAGGTGAAGGGCATCCGCCGCATCGTGGAGTTCGACGAAGACCCCCGCGGGCTGACCCTTTCGGACGCCTTCGTGGAGGGCGTGAACCTTCTCGGCAAGTACGGCCTGCACTTCGAGATCAACGTCAACCACACGCAGATGAACATCGTGCGCGAATTCGTGCGCCGCGTGCCCGACGTGCCCCTGATCCTCGATCACTGCGGCAAACCCGGCATCGCCGAAGGCGCGCTGGCGCAGTACCGCGAGGATGTGGCGGATCTGGCCACCCGCGACAACCTCTGGATCAAGCTTTCGGATCTGCCGGTGGAAGCGGACCACGCCTCCTGGCGCGAGGAAGACATCCGCCCCTACATCGACGCCACGCTGGACGCCTTCGGACCCGCGCGCACGATCTTTGCAAACGATTGGCCCATCTGCCTGCAGGCGACGAACATCCCCCAGTGGGTGGCCCTGCTCGACAGGGCGCTCGCGGAGTTGAGCGAGGACGAGCGGCGCGCGATCTTCCGCGACAACGCCAACGCCTTCTACCGGCTCGGGCTCTGAAGGATACCGGCGCCCATGCCCGACAGCCCCCCGCAGCAGGGAAAGGAGACAGGCGATTTCGCCTCCGCCGTGCGCGCCGCCAATGCCACGGACGATGCGCAGTCGCGAAAGCTGGGCGGCACGCTCGAGCGCAAGTCCATAGCCGAGCAGGTGACGACGCGCATCATGGGCATGATCAAGAGCGGCAATCTGAAGTCGGGCGATCGCCTGCCGACGGAAGCGCAGATGTGCGTGGCCTTCGGCATCTCGCGCCCGCCACTGCGCGAGGCGCTCAAGGCACTCACGCTGATGGGCGTGCTCGAAAGCCGCCAGGGCGGGCGCTACACGGTGACCGATCTTTCGCCCACGCGGATGGTGGCGCCGTTCAACGCGATGCTCTCGGTCGCGGAATACGACGTGGAAGAGCACTTCGAGGCGCGCGCGCTCGTGGACATGGAGCTGACCCGGCAGTGCGCCGAACACGCAAGCGAAGCCCAGCGACGGCGGATCATGCGGCTCGCCGAAGACGGCCGCGCGTTCTACGACGACCCGGTGGCCTTCCGGCTGCTCGACATCGAGTACCACCGCGCGATCTACGAGGGCGCCGGCAACGCGCTGATCATCGCCCTGGCCCAGGGGCTCTACGATGTCGGCCTCGACACCCGGCGGGTGGCCTCGGCGCTCCCCGGCGTCATCGAGATATCGGTGGGCCAGCACATCGAGGTCGCCCGCGCCATCCTGGAGCGGGATGCCGCCACGGCCATGGCGGCCTATCGCCGCCATCTTGAGCACGTCGCCGACACGACCCGCCGCGCCATGGACATCACAGCAAGGGAGACCGGCCATGCCTGAACGCATCGCCTTCCGGATGAACCTGAACCCCGGACAGGCCGCCGAATACGAGAAGCGGCACGACGAGATCTTTCCCGAGCTGGTTGCCGCGCTCAGGGAGGCCGGCGTCTCCGACTACTCGATCTGGCTCGATCCCGAAACGCACCACCTCTTCGCGATCCTCACCCGCAGCGACGATCACGGGATGGACGCACTCCCCGAACGGGAGATCGTGCAGCGCTGGTGGGCCCACATGGCCGACATCATGGAAACCCATCCCGACAACGTGCCGGTGCAGGTCGCCCTCTCGCGCGTGTTCCACCTGCCATGAGCAGCGACAGCGCCTTCCGCATCGCCGGCCTCAAGGTCTACACGCTCGCTCCGGGCAAGGGCGCGGGCACCTACTTCCAGAAAGGCGACAGCGACCACTGGATCACCGAGAGCCTCATCGCCAACCCGATGTCGGGGCACGCGCCCTACCGGGCCCGGCGCTCGTCCTGGGGGATCGACGTGCTCGACAGCATCGTCGTCGAGATCGCGACGGAAGCGGGCACCACGGGAGTGGCCACCGGCTCGGGCGGGATGCCCGCCGCCTGGCTGATCTCGAACCATTTTCGCCGTTTCATCGAGGGCGAGGACGCGCGCAACATCAACCTGATCTGGGACAGGCTCTACCGGGCCACCCTGCCCTACGGGCGCAAGGGCCTGCCGATCCAGGCGATGAGCGCGGTGGACCTCGCGCTGTGGGATCTCAACGGAAAGGTGCGGGGCGAGCCCGTCTACAACCTCATCGGCGGCCGCGCGAAGGACGAGATCACCTTCTACTGCACCGGTCCCGATGCCGCGGCCATCAAGCAGATGGGCTTCTGGGGCGCGAAGGTGCCCCTGCCGGAGGGGCCCCACGACGGCGAGGCCGGCCTGCAGCGCAACCGCGCCTTCCTCGCCGCTCACCGCGACGCGGTCGGGCCGGACTTTCCGCTGATGGTCGATTGCTACATGGCCCTCGACGTCTCCTACGCGACGCGCCTCGCCACCGCCTGCGCCGATCTCGACATCTACTGGTGGGAGGAGGTGCTGAGCCCCGACGACGTGGAGGGCTACCGGCGCCTGCGCCAGGCGCACCCCACCCTGAAATGGACGACCGGCGAGCACGAATACACCCGGTACGGGATGCGCCAGCTGATCGAGGAACGCACGCTCGACATCCTCCAGCCCGACGTGATGTGGGTGGGCGGACTCACCGAAACCCTTCGTATCGCGGCCCATGCCGCGGCCTACGACATCCCGATCGTGCCCCACGGCAGCGGTCCCTACAGCTACCACTTCATCGCCAGCCGTGCCGAACCGGCCTTCTGCGAATACGTGGCCGCCAGTGCCGACGGCCGCTCGATCGCCCCGGTCTTCGGGGCGCTCTTCACCGGGGAGCCGGTGCCCGAGAACGGCCGCATGACGATCCCCGACACCCCCGGGTTCGGCATGGAGCTCGCCGCCCGCGAGCGGCTGCGCGAGGTGCCCGCCGATGCAGGCTGAACCCGGCGCCGGAGCGCAAACCGCCCTGCCACTTTGGCCCCGAAATACCTCGGGGGGCGTCCGCCGGCGGCGGACGGGGGGCAGAGCCCCCAGCCCCGGGCTGCCGCCCGCCGGTGCCGGAGCGGCATGACGACCGGCATCGGCATCGTGGGCTGCGGCAACATCTGCGAGGCCTATCTTTCCAACCTGCCACGGTTTCCAGGGCTGCGGCTGGCCGGCGTGGCCGATCTCGACCCTGGCCGCGCGGCGGCGATGGCAAGCCGCTTCGATCTCGCCGCGCTCGACGTCGAGGCCCTGCTGGCGAGCGATGCGGTGGACATCGTGCTCAACCTCACCACGCCCGCCGCCCATGTGGAGGTGGGCCTCGCTGCGATGGCCGCGGGCAAGCATGTCTACGCCGAAAAGCCGCTGGCCACCGATTTTTCCGGGGGGCGGCGCCTGCTGGAGACGGCGCGGGAGGCAGGGCTTGCCGTGGGATCGGCGCCCGACACGTTCCTGGGCGGAGGGCACCAGCAGGTCCGGGCATGCCTCGACGGCGGCGGCATCGGCGCCCCCCTCGGCGGAACCGCCTTCATGCTATGCCCCGGGCACGAGGGCTGGCATCCTGCCCCGGCCTTCTACTACGCGCCGGGCGGAGGGCCTCTCTTCGACATGGGCCCCTACTACCTGACGCAGCTGGTGAACCTTCTCGGCCCGGTTGCCGAGGTCGCGGGGCTCTGCACGCGCCCGCGCGCGACGCGGGTCGTCGGCTCGGGGCCGGATGCCGGCCGCGAGATCCCGGTGGAGGTCGACACCCATGTCACCGCGACGCTGGCCTTCGCCAGCGGCGCGCTCGTGCAGATGGCCATGAGCTTCGACGTTGCCGCCACCGGACAAGCGCCCTTCGAGATCTACGGCGCCGCGGGTACCCTCGAGGCGCCCGACCCGAACCTGTTCGGCGGACCGATCCGCCTGAACGACGGGGAAGGCTGGCGAGGCATCCCGGTGACCCGCCCCTTCGCCGAGGGCAATCACCGCGGGCTCGGGCTTGCCGAGATGGCGCGCGCCCTGGAGCGGGGAGCCGAGCCGCTGGCCAGCGGCGGCCTGGCGCTCCACGTCCTCGAGGTGATGGAGCTCGTGGGGCGTGCCGCCAGCGAGCGGCGCGTCCTGCCGACCACGACCGCGCCCCCGCGCCCGCCCGCGTTCGACGATCCCGCCGGGCTGGCCAGCCCGGCGGCCACGCAGGAAGAAGGCGGATGACATGGCCGATGCGCTGATTGCCTGGGGCGGCTGGGACGGGCACGAACCCGAGGCCTGCGCAGGGATCGTGGCCGGTTGGCTGCGCCGGGAGGGCTTTTCGGTACGCATCGCCAAGGGAACCGCGCCCTTTGCCGAGCCGGGGCTCGGCGCAATGGATCTGGTGGTGCCGATGATCACCATGTCGCGGATCGCGCCGGAAGAGATTGCCGGGCTCGCGCGGGCGGTGGAGGCCGGCACCGGCCTCGGCGGGTTCCACGGCCAGATGGGAGACAGCTTCCGTGACTGCGTGGAGTACCAGGTGATGGTGGGCGGGCAGTTCGTGGCGCATCCCGGCAACATCATCGACTACCGGGTGGAGATCGAACGGCCCGATCACCCCGTCACGCGCGGCATGTCGGGGTTCCCGTACCGGTCAGAGCAGTACTACATGCATGTCGATCCATCCAACGAAGTGCTGGCCACCACGCGCTTCACCGGCGAGCACGCCCGCTGGGCCGAAGGGGTGGTGATGCCCGTCGCATGGACCCGGCAGCATGGCGAGGGGCGCGTGTTCTACACCTCCCTCGGCCATGTCTCGGCGGAACTTGAGCATCCCGAGGCCGCGCAGCTGCTGCGCAGGGGGCTGCTCTGGGCGGCCCGCGGCACGGGCGACGGGCCGGCCTGACGGGTCGTCGCGGGCGCGCCTTCCGGCGCGCGGAATGCCGGGGCTAGTGCGCGGCAGCGCCACTTTCGATGATCTGGCGCACCTCGCGCTCCACCACGTCGATGATCCGGCTCATGGCGTCGGCCGCGGCGTCCGGGTCGGCGGCGGCGACCGCCTCGCACAGCTCGCGGTGGATCGGAAAGCTCTCGAGCCCGAACGCCGCGCGACTGAACGGGCTCTCCTGGCTCTTCTCGAATGCCTCCTCGAGGCGCAGCAGGATCTGGCTGAAGAGCGGGTTGCCCGAAGCCTCGTGAATGGCGACATGGAACGCCAGGTCGTGGCGCCGGTAGTCGCCGCGCGCCTCGATCACCTCGAGCAGCGCGTCGCAGAGGCGCACGATCTCCGCGCGCTGGGCCGCGCTGGCGCGAACCGCGGCGTGGCGCACAACATCGAGCTCGAGCGCGCGCCGCACCTCGAGCAGCCGCAGGAGCGCCTCGCCCTCGAGCCGCACCATCTGCGGAACGGGCCCATCCGAGCGGGGCACCGGGGCGGCGAGGAAGGTGCCGATCCCGCGCCGGCGGCGGATCAGGCCGAGCCCCTCCCACTTGTTGAGCGCCTCGCGGATCGTGGAACGGCCCACCCCCAGCTGGGCTGCCAGCGCGAGTTCGGGCGGCAGCCTGTCGCCGACCTCGAGACCGGCGCGCTCGACCATTTCGCTGAGCGCGCCCAGGACCTCGTCGGAACGGGTCCGGCTTTCGAGCCGGTCGAGGAAACTGAGAGCGGGGTCGGTGTGCATCGCGAAACGGGCCTCTCCAAGCCTGCCCGTGCTCAGGCGGCCTCGCTCAGATGCAGGATATCGGCGAGGGCGTCGATCAGCCGCTCCATCTGCGCCTCGGTGTTGTAGCCCTGCACGGAGAGCCGGGCAATGGTGAGCCCCTTCCACGCGAAAACCGGGATCTCCACCCCGTGCCGCTCAAGCAGCGCGCGGTGGAGCACGACGGGCTCGGGCGTGCCGGCCGGCAGGGGCATCGCCACCATCTGCGGCGCGGTGAACGGTTCGCTGCACAGAAGCGGCACTCCTGTGCGCTCGGCCACCCTCTCGGCCGTGCGCCAGGCAAGCTCGTGACACTGCGCGGCGACCTCGGTCCAGCCATGCTCCTCCCGGAACCGGAGCGCGGCAGGCACGGTGAGCCAGGCCGACGGGTCGCGCGTGCCCTGCATCTCCATGGCATCCACGAAGGCGGAGTTGCCGAACGGGCCGGTGCCGGTGCGGTCGGCGGTCCAGCCGTGGGATATCACCAGCGGGTTCATCAGCGCCTGGTGCTCGCGCCGGACATGCAGGAAGGCCGAGCCCTTCGGCGCCATCATCCACTTGTGGCAGTTGCCGGCATAGAAATCCGCACCGAGCGCATCGAGATCGAGCGGGATGTGCCCCGGCGTGTGCGCCCCGTCGATCACGCTCCAGATGCCCCGGGCCCGCGCCTCGGCAACGATCGCCTCGATGGGCAGAAGAAGCGCCGTTGGCGAGGTTATGTGGCTGAGGAAGACCACGCGCGTGCGCTCCGTCATTCCCGCACGCAGGGCCTCGGTGAATGCCTCGGCGCTGGTCAGCGGCATCGGCAGATCGACGACGACCACCCGCGCGCCGGAGCGGCGCGCCACATAGTCCCACGTCTTTTCGAGGGCGGCGTATTCGTGATCGGTGGTCAGGATCTCGTCGCCCGGCTCCAGCGGCAGCGAGCGCGCCACGACGTTGAGCGCGAAGGTCGAGTTAACCGCGCCGACGATGTCGTCCGCCTCGGCGCCGATCTCCGCCGCCAGCGCCTGGCGGGTCTCGGCCATCCAGGCGAAGTAGCCGCGATCGGGATCGAGGAACGCCACCGGCTGGCGTTCGAGCCTGCGTTGCCACTCCTGGTATACCTCGAACACGGGGCGCGGGCACGCGCCGAAGCTCCCGTGGTTGAGGAAGGTGACCTCGGGATCGATCAGGAATAGGCCGGCGAGATTGTCTGCCATGGCTCAGGTGCCTTTCATCGTGGGATCGAGCGCGTCGCGCAGCCCGTCGCCGAACAGCGTGGTGGCAAGCACCGTCACCGCGAGCGCCGCGGTGGGAAAGACGGCCATGTGCCAGTAGAAATACATGAAATTCATGCCGATGTTGATCATCTGTCCCCAGCTCGGCGTCGGCGGGGGCACGCCCACGCCGAGAAAGCTGAGGGAGGCTTCGAGCATCATCGCCAGCGGAATGGCGAGCACGAAGCCCACGATGATCGGCGACACGGAGTTCGGGATCAGGTGCCGCCGGATGATGTAGCCCGGGCTGGCGCCCAGGGCCTGGGCCGCACGCACGAATTCCTTTTCCTTGAAGGCCTTTATCTGGGCCCGCACGAGCAGGCACACCTGTACCCAGCCGAAGAGCCCGGCGATGAAGACGATCATCCAGAATCCGCCCCCCGCGAGCGCGCCCAGCAACATCGCGGCCAGGAGCGGCGGGACGACCGAGAAGATCTCGATGACCCGCATGATGAACCAGTCGGCCCGCCCCCCGTAATAGCCCGCGATCGCGCCCAGCGGGATGCCGATGATCACGGAGAACAGGGCAGCCGTGAAGCCGATGGTGAGCGAAACCCGCGCGCCGTAGACGATGCGGGAAAAGAAATCGCGGCCGAGATCGTCCACCCCGAACCAGTGCTGTGCCGAGGGGAAGGCCAGCCCGTCGGTGAGGAAGCGTTGCTCGGTGGGCCCGGCGACCGTGATGAGCGGCGCCAGGATCGCCATCAGGGCGATCAGCCCGAGGACCGCACCCCCGACGACGGCGGCCTTGTTGGCTAGGAAGCGCCGCCAGGCGAACCAGAGCGGGCTGTGCTGGCGGGACTCCGGGGCCATGTAGGCGGCGCCGGGCGCGTTCGGCGTGGCCCCGGTGCCCGTCGGAGCGGGGGCGCGGGGTTCCGCGCCGGAGGCGAAGGGCTCGGTGCTCATCCCTTGCGGCCTCCGTGGCGGATGCGCGGGTTGAGCCACGCGTAGAGGATATCGGAGATCAGGTAGGCGAGGCAGAACATGATCGTCAGCATGAGCATCAACGCCATTTCAAGGGGATAGTCCCGGGTCCGGATGGATGACACGAAGTAGGAGCCGAGCCCCGGCACGCGGAACATCGCCTCCACGAAGATCGAGCCGGTGGCCGTGCCGATGAACATCGGAAGAAACACCGTCACCATCGGGATCGAGGAGTTGCGCAGCACATGCTGGAAGATGATCCTCCGTTCGCTCAGCCCCTTGGCGCGCAGCACGGTCACGAAGGGCTTGTTGAGCGTGTCGAGCATCGCCGAGCGGGTGTAGCGCGCGTAGGTGGCCAGCGGGATGGTGGCGTAGGCGACGATCGGGAGGATCCAGTTCCGGGGCGAGCCCCAGCCCGAGGCGGGCAGCCAGTTGAACCACACCGCGAAGACAAGGATCAGCAGCATCGAGGTGACGAAGACGGGCACCGTCAGCCCGAGGGTGGCCACGGTGGAAGCGAGGTAGTCGATCCAGCTGTTGCGCCGCAGCGCCGCCGCGATGCCCAGAAGGATGCCCAGCGGCACGCCGACGAGCACGCCGAGACCGCCGAGGATCAGCGAGGGCACCCAGGCGCGGCCGAGAAGCTCCAGAACGGTCTCGCCGGGAGATTGGAACGGCACCCCGAAATCGAACTGGAGCACCCCCCACATGTAGCGTGTGTATTGCACCCAGAGCGGCTGATCGAGGCCATACTGCGCGTTGAGCTTGGCCATCACCTCGGGCGGGACGGGCATGTCGCCGCCATCGAACGGGCCGCCCGGGATCGAGTGCATCATCAGGAAGATGATGAGCGACACCACGAAGAAGGTGACCGAGATCGAGAGCAGGCGCTTGACGATGTAGAGGATCATGGCGTGACGATCGCCTCCACGAAATGCCCCTCGGCCACCTCCACGAGGCGCGGGGTCGGTGCGGACTCGGGCCGGCCCGGCAGATCGGCGGCGGCAAGACGGGGCACGTCGGCCTCCAGCTCCTCGCGGGTGCGGAAGGTGCGTATGCGGCGCAAGCGCGGGTTCATCACCGGGATCGCATCGAGCAGCGAGCGCGTGTAGGGATGCCGCGCGCCGGCGAAGAGCGCTTCCGTCGGCCCCTCCTCGACGATGCGGCCGTTGAACATCACGGCGGTCGTGTCGGTCAGCGAGCGCACGACGCTCAGGTCGTGGCTGATGAAGAGAATGGAGAGGCCCATCTCCTCCTGGAGGTCCTGCAACAGGTTGATGATCTGGGCCTTGACCGAAACGTCGAGCGCCGAGGTGGGCTCGTCGGCGATCAGCACCTCGGGCCGCAGGATCAGCGCACGGGCAATGGCCACCCGCTGCCGCTGGCCCCCCGAAAGCTCGTGCGGATAGCGGTTGCCGTAGCTGCGGTGCAGGCCCACCCGCTCCAGCCAGTCCAGCGCCCGTTCCGTCTGCTCCTGCATGGTGCCCTCGCCGTGAATCAGCAGCGGTTCGGCCACGATCTGGGCGAGCGTGAACATCGGGTCGAGCGCGGAGTAGCTGTCCTGGAAGACGACCTGCATCCGGCGGCGGAAGGGCTTGAGCTCGGCCATTCCGAGGGAGGTGATGTCTTCTCCGCCGAGGCGGATGGTGCCGCTGGTCGGCTCGGTGAGGCGCAGCGCCATCATCCCCGTTGTCGTCTTGCCAGATCCGCTTTCGCCCACGAGCCCCTTGATGGCGTTGCGCGGGAGCACGAGATCGACGTCACGCACCGCCTGCAACGCGCGCCGCCTCGGAAAGAGACCCGACCCCTCCTTGAGGGTGTAGGTCTTGCCAAGGCCGGCCAGCTCGAGCGCCGGCGCCGCCGCGATGCCGCCCGGGACGGTCATGCCAGCCTCCAGCAGGCCGCGCTGCGCCCCTCGGCGATGGGCCGGAACGCGGGCGTCTCGGCGGCGCATTGCGCATCGGCCTGCGGGCAACGGGGATGAAAGGGGCAGCCTGCGGGCGGATTGGCGGGGTTGGGCGATCCGCCGGGGATCTCCACGAGGCGCCGCCGGCCGCCCTCCTGCCCCGGCATCGAGGCCATGAGCGCGATGGTGTACGGATGGCGGGGATCGTCGAAGATGTCCTCGACGCGTGCCTCTTCCATCACCTTGCCGCCATACATCACGACGACGCGGTCAACCGTCTCGGCCACCACGCCGAGATCGTGGGTAATCATGATGAGCCCCATGCCCATCTCGTCCTGCAACACCTTGATGAGCTGAAGGATCTGGGCCTGAACCGTCACGTCGAGCGCGGTGGTGGGCTCATCGGCGAACAGGATCCGCGGGCGGCAGGAAAGCGCCATGGCGATCATCGCCCGCTGGAGCATCCCCCCGGAAAGCTGGTGCGGGTAGGAGTTGAGCACCGCGTCGGGATTGCGGATCTCCACGCGGGCGAGCAACGCGTGCGCCTCGGCACGCGCGGCGGCCGCGGCGGTGCCGCGGTGAGCCCGTATCGTCTCGCCGATCTGGTGGCCGATGGTGAAGACCGGGTCGAAGGCCGTCATGGGGTCCTGGAAGATCATCGCCGCCACGCGGCCGCGCAGGCGCGAAAGCTCGTCCTTCCCGGCGCGCATCACCGGCGTGCCTTCAAGCGCGAGCGCCTTGGCCTCGATGCGCGCAGGCGGGCTTTGCAACAGCCTGAGAACCGCCATGCACGAAACCGACTTGCCAGAACCGCTTTCACCCACGATGCCGAGGCTTTCGCCCGCCCGCACCGAAAAGCTCACGCCCCGCACTGCCTGCACCACGCCATCGTGCTGGGGAAAGCTGACGTGCAGATCCTCGATCTCCACGAGCGGTGCCTGTGCCGGTGCGGTGCCGTCCATCATCCGGGCCTGCCTGAAGCAAAGAGCACCCTCCGGGGGGAGTGATCCCGGAGGGTGCGTTGACGCCGCTTACTGCGGCTCGACGTGCGCGTAGAAGTACGGCACGAGCCGGCTCATGGGCGTCATGCCCTGGGAGTTGGGCTCAACGCCCGGCCCGGCAATCCGGTCGGACACCACGAACTTCTGGATCGGGTGCACCAAGGGCACGATCGAGGCGTTGTCGATCAGCACCTGCTCGGCCTGCTGGTAGAGCTCGAGGCGTTCTTCCCACACCGGGTTGGAATCGGCCGCCTCCACGAGCGCGTCGTACTCGGGCAGGAAGTGGCTGTGACGCCCGCCGTTGTAGAAGATGCCGTACCAGTTGGACGGATCGATGTAGTCGTACTCGTAAGGCGCGAGGAAAAGGTTGTTCTCTTCCTGGGTGAGCGCCTGCATCCAGTCCTGGATGGGCATCACCCGAATGCCCATGTCGATGCCCAGGTGCTCCTTGAACTCGGCCTGGAGGTACTGGAGCATCGGCGCGGTGATCGCACCGTTGTAGCCGCCCTGGTCCCGATACCAGATCTCGACTTCCGGGAAGCCTTCGCCGCCAGGATAGCCGGCATTGGCAAGGTGCTCGCGCGCCTTCTCGGGATCGAACACGGCCTGCTCGGCGATCGCCTCGTTATAGCCGGGGAAGGAGGGGGAGAGCAGCGAGCGCCCCGGGATCGCGAGGTCGCGCAGCACGGTGGAGGTCATCTCCTCGCGGTCGATGGCATACCACAGCGCCTTGCGGACATCGAGGTTGTCGAAGGGCGGGCTGTCGAGATCGAACGAGATGTAGGAGACCGCGAAGATCGCGTTCTCGCGAAGCATCTCGGGCATCCGCGCCTCGACGAAGGGAATCTGCCCCGCGTTGAGGAACGCGAAATCCACCTCGCCCGCCATGAAGGCCGGCAGGCCCACTTCGGGCTGGCCCAGCGACTGGTCGATGGTGAGCTCGTCCGCGATGCCCGGCCAGGGGCCGGTGTACTCGGGGTTCTTCACCAGGGTCATGGTGTTGTCGTTCTTGTTCCAGCTGCGCACCATGTAGGCACCCGACGAGACCAGCGTGTCCACGTTCACGGCGTAGTCGTCGCCATGCTCGTCGACGGCATGCTTGGGCACGGCGTACCAGAGGCTGACGACGCTCGGCAGGTAGGGCTTGGGCGTGTTGGTGGTTACCTCGATTGTCAGGTCGTCGACGGCGCGGATGCCCAGAGCCTCCGGACCGGCCTCGCCCGACGTGACCTCGGCCCAACCCGCGATCCCGGCGGCGAAATCCCAGTACCAAGCGAAGTCGTAACCTCCGGTCGCGGCGCGCTCGAGCGCGAACACGTAGTCCTCGGCCGTCAGCGGATGCCCGTCGGAAAACTTCAGCCCCTCGCGGAGCCTGAAGGTCCAGGTCAGCCCGTCGTCGGACTGCTCCCAGCTCTCCGCGGCCATGCCGTGCAGTTCGAACTCGTTGTCGAACGTGGTCAGCGAAAGCTGAAGCATCTCGGGATAGCCCGCGCGGGCGTAGACCGTTTTCATGTAGTCGGCATAGGTGCCGCTGGTGTTGTCTCCGGGCGCCGAGATGGACGATTGCGCGTGCGCCGCGCCTGTCATCCCGACGGCGAATGCCGTGGCAAGTCCCAGATGTCTCAAGGCGTTCATGGGTTTGATACCTCCCGTGGGTTCCCGTCTGTGCATCGACCGCCGCGTTTCACCGCCCGGCCCGGAGCGGCCCGCGCATGCCGCACGGAACATCCCCATGACAGATGTCTGACAAATGCACGCCGACCTGACAAGCAGGCATCGTCGCCGCGTCGCGGCATGCCCTGCCACGCATGGCAGGGCCACGCATGCCTGCTGTCTGGCCACGGTCGGGATACGGTCTGGGTACAGCCAGGGTCAGTCCGAGCGTCCGCGTGCCGCCACGGGAACGATCTCCACCACTCGGCCATCGCGCACCAACGCCACATGGTCGTAGAGGTTCGAGATCACGCATGCGTGGTTTGGAACGACGTGAACAACCTCGCCCACCGCCGGACGTTCGGAAGCCTCGGGAAGCTCGACAACGCCGTGCTCCTCGGAGAGCTTGGCAACGATCGCATCGGGATACTCGACGATGTGGCCGAAACCGGGAGCCGGGCAGGTATCGGCCGCAAGGGCCTTCGAGCCGGCGTCGAGAACAGCCCGCGTCGGCGTGGGGCGGCTTACGACCGTTGCGAGCACGGTGAGCGCGCAATCATCGAGGCTCCCGAGGCCCCAGGCGATCTGCATCCTGTCAGAGTAGATGTAGGTGCCGGCGCGATGCTCCGTCAACGACGCCACCGTATGCGCCTCGTACATGTCGGGCGAACCGCCGCTGGAGATCACCGGTACGGCGATGCCGGCGGCCTCGATGAGGTCGCGCGCCTCGGTGAGCCATGCATCCACCTTGCCCGGCAGGCGCGGCGGATAGGTCATCAGCCCACCGAAGGCGAGGCCAGGCGCGGCATTGATCTTGCGCGCGAGATCCAGCGCCTCGGCCGGGGTCTGGACGCCGCACCGGCCCGCGCCGGTGTCGCCTTCCACGAGCACGCGCAGCGGGCGCGCGGCATCGGTGAACCGCGCCGCGTAGCCCTCGATCGCCGCGGCGCTGTCGGCCACCACCGCGATGTCGATTCGTGCGTGCAGCCTCGCGAGCCGCTCGAGCTTCGCCTCGCCGATGATCGGGAAGGTCAGGAAGATGTCGTCGAGGCCCGCATCGGCCATGACCTCGGCCTCGCCAAGCTTCTGGCAGGTGATCCCGGAGGCGCCGAGTTCCACCTGCCGCAACGCGAAGAGCGGGAGACGGTGGGTCTTGATATGGGGCCGGAACGCGATGCCGTGGGCGTCGGCGTAGTCCTGCGCACGCTTGAGGTTCGCTTCCACCCGATCGAGATCGATCAGGACGGCGGGTGTGTCGATCCTGGTTTCGGGCGCACCCTCCACCCGGTCGGTCGTGCGGGGATCGACATCTGTCGCGGTCATGGACGTTTCGCCTCCTTGAGAATCGACAGGCGGTTCGGGAACCGGGTTACTCCCTTCCGCCCACGGGCGCGAAAGAGAACCCGGTCCCGCCCGGGATGCAAGGCACCATCCCCCTTCACGCCCCTGCCCTCTCGTGCTAGCCGCCGGAACGCATGTCTCGCAACAAGGAAAACCCATGAGCAAGAAACAATGCTTCGGCTCCGCCAAGGTTCCGCTTTCACCTGCCGTGCGCGCGGGCGACTACGTCTACGTGTCCGGACAAGTTCCGGTTGATGCCGACGGCAACATCGTGCCCGGCGGCGTGGGCGCGGAAACGCACCAGGTTATCGCGAACATCAAGGCTGTACTCGCCAGCGCGGGTTGCACCCTAGACGACGTTGTCAAGACGACGGTCTGGCTCCGCGACCGCGGTGATTTCGCCGATTTCAACGCGGCTTACGGCGAACACTTCCACACCGATCCGCCGGCGCGCTCGACCGCCGAATCGCGGCTGATGATCGACATCGCCGTCGAGATCGAGTGCATCGCCTACAAGCCGGCCTGATCACTTCCGGGTGGCGGCGCTGCCCCCGCTCGCGGATTAGGGTTTCGGAGTGCCGCGCCATCGGTGCGGCACTTCGGCGGTGCGACTGCAGTGCGCGGGCAGCGCCCCGGCGCTCCCGGCACCTGACGTTTCCCTGCCACGGACTCGCCCGTGCAACCACGGGCACCCGCCGCCCTTGCGAGACGGCACCGAGATCGTCAATCTGCCTATGCAGAACGATTTCGGCACCGCCAAATGCTTCCCGACCCCTACAGTTTTCGCATCTCGTCGGCCCCTGCCGGATATGTGGCGGGCATGGCCCAACCCTCGGCGACACTTGAGATGGAGTTCGCCTGGCCTGCCGGTTTCGCCACGCAAGCCGCTGAAAAAGTTCTGGAAGACCTCTTCCTGATCGGGCCGGCAGAGGTGCCGGCCCTGGGACTGCGCGGCAAGGTCCGGCTCGACACGGCGCTGGCGGAGCTTCTGCGTTGCGGCTGCGGGCTGGCGCGGCATCTTCTGCAGGAATGCGGGATCCCGGCCTACGCGCCGGAGTTCGTAACCCGTTCCGCGTCGCGAACGGAAGCCCCCGAGAGCTGCCATGTAGCGATGCAGGTGGTCGCTTTCGACCATATCCCGCGTGACCGGATCGCGCTCGCCTATCTCAACGCGCTCAACCTGTTGTGGCCCTTTACCCAGCCCGAAGCGGACCGGCCGGACCCGAAGCCGGCAGCCGATGCCCTGCATGACAGCTACATCCAGCCGGTTCGCGCGAGCATGGGCCGGGGAATCTCCACAAGCTACCTTATGCAGGAAGCCTTTGCCCGGGATATCCCGATTGCGCATCTCTCGGGCGGCGTTTTCCTGCTCGGGACAGGCGCGCGTTCCCGGCTCGTCATCAAGAGTGCGACCGATGCGGATTCCGCCATCGGAGCGATGATCGCCCAGCGCAAGGATCACACCGAGGCGCTGCTGCGCGATATCGGGGCCCCCGTCCCTGCCTCGGCCCAGCCGCAGAACGCGGAGGATGCGGTGCGGGCCGCGCGGGCCCTCGGCTTTCCCGTCGTCGTCAAGCCCGCGGACCTCGACAGGGGCGAAGGCGTATTCCTCGATCTGCAGAACGAGGAGGAGGTGCGCGCGGCCTATGCCAAGGCACGCGCGCTCTCGCCGCGCATCCTCGTCCAGCAGCGCATCCCCGGCCACTGCCACCGGCTCGTCACCTTTCAGGGAAAATTCGTGTTCGGTTACACGCGCCACCCCGCCGGGGTGGACGGCGATGGCGAGCGCAGCGTGCGCGCGCTAGTGGCTGCCTTCAACGAGGCGCACGACCGGCGCGCGCGGCACCTGCAGGTCAAGCCCATCCCTTTCGACGACGAGGCTCTGGACTGCCTGGCCGGCCAGGGCCTCGGCCCGGACGACATCCCGGAGGCCGGGCGGGCCGTCTTCCTGCGCACGGCCAACCTGATGGATTTTGCAGGCTACAACGAAACGATCACCGAGAAGGTGCACCCAGACAACATCGAGCTGGTGGAACGGCTCTCCCGCCATTTCCGCTTGGAAAGCGTGGGGATCGATCTCGTATCGACCGATCCCACCCGCCCCTGGCACGAGACGGGCGGCGCGATCACCGAGCTCAACTTCAAGCCGCAGATCGGCCCGAACACAGCGCGCGCCAACCTCGCGGCGATGTTTCCAGGCGATCTGGCGACGATCCCGGTCGAGTGCTTCGTGGGCGGCGATGCCGCGATGCGCGCCGGGCGCAGGCGTCTGGCCGCGCTCTGCGCCCGCCAGCCGGGGGCCGCGCTGACCTCCCACGAGGTCACGCTCGAAGCCGACGGCACGGAGCGGCGCCTGTTCGGCCTGCAGGGCCTGCGCGCGCGCGCCGCGGCGCTTCTGCAGGATCCACGGGTGACGACCCTCGTGCTCGTGGCGCAGACCGACGAGCTCCTGCGCACCGGCCCGCCGTTCCGCGGCAACGTGACGGTTACCCCTATCGACACCGGCGTCCGCAGCCACACCGACCCCCAGCGGCGCCTGCCGCAGGCCACCGTCGCGCGGCTCGTGCAGGCTCTGAAAGGCAACTGAGAGAGCGTTTCAGACAACCGCGGCGACCGCACGCGCGGCGCGTTCCACCCGCGCATGCGCATCCTCCAGCAGCTCGCGCCCGATCTCGGTGAAGCGCGCGTGCTCCATGAGCACAGAGTGCCCATCGCGAAAGTTCTTCTCGCGTTCGGCAAGCACCTTGCGGGCCTCCGCGCGCATGGCCGGCGTCGTGCCCGGGTGCAAGGCGACCTCGGCGAGAAACCCGTGCATGCGCGCCAGCACGAAGACCGCGTGGTATATGCCGTCCAGCGGGCGCGGGTCGATCCGAAGCGGGCTGCGGTGGCGCTCCGTGGGCGGGTTCAGAACCCGGTGATCGTTGCAGCTGAGCGCGAAGAGCAGCGAATGCGCGCTCTCGTGCACCAGCGTCTCGGCCATGACGAGCGGCGTGCGTTGTCGGCGCATGTTCACGAGGATCGAGCCGTAGCGTTCGAGGCTGCTGCAACCGTCAAAGGTCATGATCCCGCGGGAAACACCGTAGGCGGCGACAATCTCGGTGGTGATCCGCGAGACATCGCTCCAGGCGTCGGGCGCGCGGGCTTCGATCAGGCCGAGCGCGTCGCTCAGCCGCCTGCGAATGCGCGCGTGCGCATGGGGCGGGATCGCCGCCATCTGCGTTGATCTCAGCGAATCGGTCTGGAAATGCTCGCGTGTCTCGCGCGTTCCGGCCCGCCCGAATTCCTCGAAGCCGAGCATGCGGATGGCGATGCCCGCATCGTGCGAGCGCACGCTCCGCGCAAGCGTTTCGGCGAGCTTCTCGGTGGGCTGGCTCGATGCGCCCTGCACACTCCGGACGAGATCGAAATAGGCCGCGTAGGCCTCCGGGCGCAGGCTGCCTCCAGCTTCGAGGTGCTCGGCGACCGGAATGAGATCGGGCGCCTTGCCCGGGCCAATCACCGCGCGCTGCAATTCGCGCAGGCTTTCGGCCATGCGCCACCCTATCGGGAAGGTCCCGGCCGCCTCTGCCGGCGAGGCGCCATCATGCATAAGGGTAACTCCGGCGTTCAGCCCACCGGAGCGGCAAGGCGGCCGATGATGATCTGGCCACCCTGCGCGCCACCGCTCTTGACGCCGCCAAGCTGCTTGCCGGCGCCCTTGACGTCGCCGGAGGTTCGCGAGACCGAGCCGTCGCTATCGTCATGCTCGGAAGGAACGATGTCGTAGAGCGGCGTGCCGCTCCGGTCGAATCCCAGAAGCTTGGAGCGGTCGACATTGGGGTTGGAAGTCATGGTCTTCTCCTTTTTCATTGGTCAGGCTCGGCGGATGGCCGCCCCTGCGCCTCGCTGCGCGACGAGCTGCCGGCACAAGCGGGGCCCTGTCTCGCGTGGCGCAGCTACCGTGTGACGCCGGCGTGCTTGGTGCTGCCGGGCAGCTTGCCTTGCCCCTCGGCCTTGGCTCTGCCAACGGCCTTGGAGGCGCCGTCGGCCTTTCCGTTGCCGGCAGCGCGGGAAGCGTCGCCCGCACCTTGCGAAGGCATCACGAGATCGAAGAGCGGCTCACCCGCGGCATCGAAGCCCAGCAGCTTGTTCGTCTGAAGATCGGTTTTCGTGGTCATCTTGCCCACCACTTGCGTTCGAAAGGCTACTTCTTGTGACTAGATCGTCGGGCATAGTGTTACCATGAACTCTCGGAACGTCGAACAGTATTCAGCGTGCCTTCAAGGCCCCGTGCAGCCTTCCGCCTGTCGGCCCTATCCGCCGGCATGCGCCCGCGCCGCGGGGTGCGGAAGACACGGGCACGCACCGGCCTGGCAGCACCGGGTTAGGGAAGAAAACTCTGCCCTTTGAGGGCCGAAAACCGCTTGCGCGGCCCGGCTCAGAGACGAAGGCCGAGAAACAGCACCGCCAGCGGCACCGGGGATACGGCGATGGCAATGGTCAGCAGCGTGACGAGCGGCGAGAAAATGCCGCTGAGCCCCGCCATCATCATGATGCCGCCGCCACCGCCGATGATCGAGTTGCCGGGGGTGTTCACCGCCAGGGCAAGCGCGATGTAGCGATGTCGCAGGGCGAGGTTCAGCACACGCCCGGACTGGCCGTCGAGCAGAAGCGCCAGCCGCTCCTCCCGGGAGAGCGGCGCCGCGCGCGCCACGAGCGCGGCCGCCCGGCGCATCCGGAGCAGGGAAAGGAGGCGTTCCAGCGCCCCGATGGGAAGAAACCTGCCGAGGGTGTAGGCAAGCATCATCGAGGCGACCGTCGCCATGTAGACGAGCGGCGCAATGCCGGGGCCGAAGGCAGCAAGCATCGCAATCCCGATTTCAGCCCCCGGCACGAAGGGCAATGCGAGCAGGCCGATATAGGCAAGGGCCCCGAGCATGATGGCCCGATGAACCTGTTGTTCGTTATCGGGCCTGATCTGCAGGTCCAGCGCGTCGCGGATGAGATGCGCGCCCCACGTGGCCAGCAGCAGGACCGCAACGAGGATCGCGACCCGCAGAAGGATCACGCCCAGGCGCACGCCGGAGCGGGACAAGGGCGGTTCAGCCGGCGACGGAAGGGTCCGATGCCGTGATGGCCGTACCCGTTGCCGTGATGGCGATCTGGTTGGTCCAGTACCAGCGGCGCGTGGTCCAGGTGCCTTCCAGCTCCACGGTATCGCCCACGACGGTTCCGTACCACACCACCGTGTGCGGCGCGTCCGGGCAGATCGTGCGCACGGCGAAATGGAGCACGTCGTCGACGATCTTGGTCTCGTAGGCGGTCCATCCGAAATTGCAGTAGTTCTGGCAATCCGCGGATTGGAACGTTCCGTCGCGGAACGAGATCTTGTTGTCGAGAACGGCGCCGCTGTCGACATCCTTGCCGAAGATCTCGAACTTCAGGCCGTCGAGCTCGCTCCCGGCCGCCCATTCGCCGGCGGGCACTTCGAAGTCGGGAATGTCCTCGTTCATCACCGACATGGTCGCGGCGCCGGTTCCGACCGTGGCGAGCGCAATGGCGGCAACCTGCAGGATCTGTGACATCGCTGTTCGAGTCCGATCGGAGGAATGATTGGTGTGATATTCTGATGATTGGACAGAAGTTTAGTGCCCGCATCTCGGGAATCAAAGCGGAATGTTTGCCGATAACGCCGGCCGGCATCCAGCGGAAGGCCGCGCGCGGCAAGGCATCCGAGGCGTCCAAGCCGAAGCCGCGGGCAACCGGGCAGGCTGCCGGTCGCGGCGGCACGGAACACCGTCTCAGTGTCCTTGGGTCAGCGCCTTGCGTTGGCGCGCACGCTCCAGCCCCAGTTGGCGCTCGCGCAGGATGATCGCCACGCCCGCCAGCACGACGAGGGCTGCGCCGAGCAGCATCGTGAGCGTTGGAACCTCGCCGAAAACGGCATAGCCGATGACGAGGGCGAGCAGCATCGAGGCATAATCGAACGGGGCGATCAGCGATGCGTCGGCATGGCGGTAGGAGGAGGTGAGCAGGATCTGCCCGAGCCCGCCGAGCAACCCTGCAGCGACGAGCATCGCCGCGACGCCCGCAGACGGCATCACCCAGCCCCAGGGGAGCGTCAGGAAGGACGCGCAGGTTGCCGTGATCGAAAACCAGAACACGATGGCCGATGTGCTTTCCGTCGCCACCATCATGCGCACGAAGACCTGCGCAAGCGCAGCGAAGACCGCGCCGAGCAGCACGACGATCGCGCCGAGCGTCTCGGGCGCCGCCGCGCCGGAGATCCCGACCGACAGGCGCGGGCTGAGCACGATCACCACCCCGACCAGCCCGAGCGCCACCATCGAGAGCCTGAACGCCCGCACCCGCTCGCCGAGCAGCACCGCCGCAAAGACGACCACCAGCAGCGGCGCCGCATAGCCGATCGCCGTCACCTCCGGCAGCGGAAGGAGCCCGAGCCCCATGAAGCCCAGCCCCATGGCCGCCGTGCCGAGAAGGCCGCGCAGGACATGCTGGAGCGGTCGCTCCGTCTTGAGCCCTCGGTGAAGCTCGCCCCGCCAGACCAGCCAGCCCACGATCAGCGGAAGCGCGAAGAAAGCGCGGAAAAAGAGGGCTTGCCCCGCGGGCACCTCGGCGCGCGCGGCCTTTACGAGCGCTGCCATGGCAACGAAGACGCAGACCGCGCCCAGCTTGAGCGCTATACCCCGGAGCGGCGACATGCTTCGCCTCTACGCCCGGACGCGGGAAGGGTCCAGCGGGCACGAACGGCCGAAAGGGATTCTCGGCGCCGGCCTCGGGAGGCGCACCGGTCTCGCGGGCGGCTCAGGTTTGGCCGGAGTTCCCCGCGCGGGCCAGCCGAAAGAGGCTGGTGGCAAGAAAGCACAGCGCGGCGATGCACACGATTGAGGGGCCGGCAGGCGTGTCCAGCAGATAGGCCGCCCGCAGCCCGGCCACGACCGAAACCGCCCCGAGGACGGCCGCGATCAGCGCCATCCCCTCGGGCGTGCGCGCGAGCGGGCGCGCCGCCGCGGCCGGGATGATGAGCATTGCGGCGATCAGCAGCACGCCCACGACCTTGATTGCCACGGCGACGGTAATCGCGAGAGAGAGGGTCAGCACCAGCCGCTCGCGCCGGGGGTCCATGCCGCTTGCGTAGGCCAGTTCCTCGTTGAGCGTCGAAGTGAGCAGCGCCGACCAGCGCCAACCGATCAGCCCGACAACCAGCGCGGCCCCTCCCCAGATCACGGCGAGGTCTCCCCGCGAAACCGCGAGAATATCGCCGAAGAGATAGGCCATCAGGTCGATCCGGATGCCCGACAGGAAAGAAACCGCCACCAGCCCGAAGGCGAGGGCCGAATGGGCCAGAACGCCAAGGAGCGTGTCCATCGCGTATCCCCGGCCGCTGAGCGCGGATACGGTGAGCGCCATGGCGAGCGCGACCGCCACCGCGCCCGCGAAGATCGAGATCTGCAAGGCAAGCGAAAGCGCAACGCCGAGGATCGCCGCGTGGGCGGTCGCATCGCCGAAATAGGCCATGCGGCGCCAAACCACGAAACTCCCCAGCGGAGCGGCCGCGAAGGCAACGCCGACACCGGCCAGCGTGGCGCGGGTCATGAAATCGTCCAGCATCATTCGGCGGCTTTCGTGGCGTCGTTCTCGCGGCCTTGGCCATGC
>CAYXOX010000033.1:0-24942 GCA_964466745.1 uncultured Rhodobacterales bacterium | reverse complement strand
GGGCGAAGGCCATGAACTCGGTGGTGCACACCGGCGTGAAGTCGGCCGGGTGCGAGAACAGGATCAGCCACTTGCCGCGGTAATCCGTGAGTGATTTCCGGCCGTGGGTGGTGAGGGCCTCGAAATCCGGCGCAGGCTCGTTCAGGCGGGGCAGGGCGGTGGCTGCGGACTGTTCGGTCATCGGTCTGTGCTCCTTGGCGTTGTTCCGTGACCCCGAGATAGGTTGCCTTGTGTTATTATAGAAATTGAATTAACAGGACCAAATGATCGGAATAAGCGATAACCAATGACCACGCTCCGGCAACTGCGCTTTCTCGTCGCCCTGGCCGACACGCTGAATTTCTCCCGCGCGTCTGAGATCTGCAACGTCACGCAGTCCACCCTCTCCACCGGGCTCAAGGAACTGGAACAGCGCCTCGGCGTGCAGCTCGCGGAACGCACGACCCACTCGGTGCTGATGACGCGCGTCGGCACCGACCTCGCCGAAAGAGCCCGCGACGTGCTTGCCCGTGTTGGTGATATCGAGGCCATGGCCCGCGCCGAGGTGGGGGCGGGCACCACCCTTCTGCGGCTGGGCGCCATTCCGACGGTTGGGCCCTTCCTCATGCCGCGCGCGCTTCCCGAGTTGCGAAGGGCCTACCCGGACATGAAGGTCTACCTGCGGGAAGAACTCACCGAGAGCCTCTTGCAGGGTCTCACGGACGGCAGGCTCGATCTGGTGCTGATCGCGCTTCCCCACGATCTGCCGCCGCAGGTGGTGACGGAGCCATTGTTCGAGGACGGCTACAGCCTTGCGATGCCGCCGGACCACCCCCTCGCGGAGCGGCCCGAGGTGAGCCCCGCCGATCTGCGCGAGCGTCGGTTGCTCCTTCTCGATCCGGGGCACTGCCTCCAGCGCCACGCGCTTTCGAGCTTTCCCGACGCGGCGCTGGCGGAAGATCCGAGCTTCTCGGCCACCTCGCTGCCCACGTTGATGTCGATGGTCGAGGAGGGCCTCGGGATCACGCTCCTGCCCGATCTCGCCGTGGATGCGGGCGCGGCGAAGGGGCACAAGCTCGCGCTGGCCCCGCTGGGACAGGCGAGGCCACGCGCGGTGGTGCTGGCCTGGCGGCGCAGCTCGGCCCAGGCCGATCTCTTCCGGGCGGTGGCGGCCCATTTGCGAAAGGCCCGTGCCGCGTTGCGCGGCTGAACGGCCTTCTCAGGGCATCGCGAACCGGTTTTCGGCCATGCCCCGCGTGCCAGTGGCGATGGCGAAGAGGCTTCCGGCGAGCCGGTCCGTCGGGGCCTTCGCCACGCTTGCCGTCGTCACGTAGAGCGTGGAAAGATCCTCGCCCCCGAAGGCACAGGTGGTGATGTTCTTGCAAGGCATCTCGATCACGCTGTCGATCTCGCCGTCGGGCGCGACCCGCACGATGCAACCGCCCCCGAAGCGGCAGTTCCAGATGTAGCCCTCGGCGTCGATCGCCGAGCCGTCGGGCAGGCCGCGCTCGAACCCAGAGAAAAAGGGCCGTCCCTCGCCGATCTCGCAGGTCGCGGCGTCGTAGGGATAGGCGCGGATCTCGTTGCGCAGCGTGTCGCCGAAGTAGAAGACCGAGCGGTCTGGCGCCCAGCACAGGGTGTTGGAAATCCCGATACCTGCCTCGATCTCTTCCAGCGTTCCGCCCGGGCGGTAGCGGAAGAGCTTGCCCAGCCCGTCGTCGATATCGAGGCTCTGGCCCTCGGGGCCCACGTTATTGCCCATCGAGCCGATCCAGAACACCCCGCCGGGGTCGGTCCGGCCGTCGTTGAACCGCACCTTGGGCCAGCCGGGCAGGGTAACGCCTGTTTCCTCCACCGCTCCGGTGGCCGGCGTGTAGAAGATGATCCGCGAGGCAAGCGCCACCAGCAGCGTGCCCTCCCGCTCGGTCAGCGAAAGCGCGACGACGGGCTCCTCGAAGAGCCGGCTGCGGGTGGTGCCGGCGGCAGTGTCGTGGCTGTGCAGGATGAAGCGGTTGATGTCGACCCAGTGGATGGTCCCGGTGCCGGCGTCCCAGGTGGCGGCCTCGCCGCAGATATCGCCGCTTGGAACGACGCAGGTGATCTCGTTCATCCGTTTTCTCCAGTCAGTGCCGCGTTCGGGTATCGAGCATGTGATTCATCAGCACCGCGCCGATGATGAGCCCGCCTCGTACCACGAGTTGCCAGTATTCGCTCACGTTGAGCAACGTCATTCCGTTGACGATGACACCGAGGAACAGCACGCCGATCAGCGTTCCACGGATCGTGCCCTTGCCGCCGAAGAGGCTGGTGCCGCCGATGATGACCGCCGAGATCACGTTGAGCTCCCATCCGCGCGCGGCGCTGGCGCTGCCGGAGAGAATCTGCGAGGCGATCAGAACCCCCGCGATGGCGGTGAAGACGCCGGTGATCGCGAGCGCGAGCGTCTTGGTCTTCCACACGTCGATGCCCGAGAGCCGCGCCGCCTCGAGATTTCCGCCCACGGCGTAGAGCGCGCGCCCGAAGCTGGTGAAGTTCATCAGGAAGTAGACGAACCCGAACACGGCCACGAAGATGTAGACGGGGAAGGGAATCCCGAAGAGAAAACCCGAGCCGAGAAAGCTGAACTGGTAGGGGAAGCTGGTGATCGGGAAGCCGTCGGTGATGAGGTTCGCCGCGCCCGAAAGCACGGTGAGCAGGCCGAGCGTGGTGATGAAGGTCGGCATGTTGAAGTGCTGGCGCAGCTTGCCGGTGAACACGCCGATCATGAAGAGCGAGACCATCGCCGCGAGGGCCCCGAGCGCGATCGAGGGATAGGGGCCGAGAAACGGCGAAAGCTCGCGGGTGACCCAGGCTGTCAGGCAGCCCGAGAACGCCACACCCGAGCCCACCGACAGATCGATTTCACCCGAGATGATCACCATCGTCATCCCGAAGGCGATGATGCCCATCATCGTGATGTTGCGCAGGATGTTGAGCTGGTTGTCGACGGTGGCGAAGCCGGGGGCCGCGAAGACGAGGTAGAGATACATCCCCACGAGGATGATCTCCATCGGGTAGCGGCGGAACAGGCGTGCGGCGGTTGTCATCACGAACCTTCCATGCAGGCGGCATACAGCTGGGCGAGCGTCGTCCGAGCGGGGTCGAGCGTGCCCACGATACTGCCTTCGCGCATCACGAGGATGCGGTCGCATACCTCGAGCACCTCCTCGAGTTCGGTCGAGACGAACACGGCGGCCACACCGCGCTCGGCCTGCTCCCAGATGATGCGGAAGATCTGCTGCTTTGCGTTCACGTCCACGCCGCGGCTCGGCTCGTCGTAGAAAAGGATCTTGGGGTCGGTATTGAGCCAGTTGCCGATCACGACCTTCTGCTGGTTTCCGCCCGAGAGCGAGGAAACCGGGTCGGCCGCGCTGTCGACCTTGATCTCCAGATGCGCGACCTGCCGCGCGACGGCCGGTGCCTCGGCCCGCTCCGTCACGATACCGCGCGGCGCGTTGCGGCGCAGGTTGGCCAGAGAAAGGTTGGCGTGGATGGAGTGGGCCTGGATCAGGCCCTCCTCCTTGCGGTTCTCGGGAGTGTAGCCAAGCCCGAGGGATGTCATCAGCCGGGGTTCGGGGCGCGGCACGACCTGCCCCTCGACGACGATCTCGCCGCGATCCGGCTTTTCGGCCCCGAAGATCGTGCGCAGCAGTTCGGTGCGCCCGGCGCCCAGCATCCCGGCGATGCCCAGCACCTCGCCGGGCGCGAGTGAAAACGAGACGTCCCGGAAGGCGGGTTCCCGCGTGAGGCCGCGCACCTCCAGCACGGGCGGGCGCTCTGCATGGCCGGCTGTCCGCGCCGGGCGCGTGGCCCGCGCGACGCTGCCGAACATCATGTCGATGATCTCGTCATTGGTGGAGTGGCTCATCTCGACTGCGCCCACGAGGCGCCCGTCGCGCAGGACCGTCACCGTGTCGGCGATCTCGGCGAGCTCGCTCATGCGGTGTGAGATGTACATCATCGTGACCCCCTGCGCGCGCAGCACGCGCAGAAGCTCGAACAGCATCGCGACCTCCTTGGAGGCGAGGGCCGAGGTAGGTTCGTCGAGGAGCAGCAGCGCCGGGTCGAACGACATCGCCTTGGCGATCTCGACGGTCTGCTGCTGGCCAACGCTGAGGCGCGAGACGGGCACGTCCGGGTCGAAATCGAGGCCCATCCTTTCAAGCAGGGCTCGGGTCTGCCGGCGCATCGCGGGCCAGTCGATCCGCGTGATGCCCGCCGTCCTCGCCATGGGCAGCCGGCCGAGAAACACGTTCTCGGCCACCGAGAGCTCGGGCACGAGGCTCAGCTCCTGGTGGACGGTCACGATCCCCCGGGCAAAGGCATCCACCGGGCCGCGAAACGAGACCGGCGCGCCGTTGAGCAGGATCTCGCCGCGGCTCGGTCGAACCACGCCGCTGAGCATCTTCACGAGCGTCGACTTGCCCGAGCCGTTCTTGCCCATGAGCGCATGGATGCGCCCCGCCTCGAAACGATGCGTGACGCCCTCGAGCGCCTTCACGGCGCCGTAGTTCTTGGACAGATCGCGCACTTCGACGGTGGCCATCGTCGGATCCTCGTGGCGGGGGGAGCGGTGCGTGGAAGAGGCGCCGGGTTGCCCGGCGCCTCCTGTCAGGTTTCCGCGCGCGTCTCAGTTGAGCGAGCGCAGGTACTCCTGGAAGTCCACGACGGCGGCGCGGTCGGTGCGGGAAAGGCCGAGCACCGGCACGATCACCGTCTCCTCCACTTCCTCGCCCCGGGCGGCGGCGATTGCCGCCTCGACCGCCATCTGGCCCATGACGTAGGGCTGCTGGGCGGTGACCGCCTGGAGCACGTTGTCGCCATCGAGCAGGAAGCTGACGAGCTGCTCGGTGCCATCGACGCCGAACACGAATATCTCGCCCTGCTTGCCCGCGTTGCGCACGGCTTGCACGGCGCCCACGGTGCCGCCTTCGTTGGCCGCGTAGATCAGGTTGAGATCGGGGTTCGCGGTGATGATGTCGCCCGCGACGCGCACCGCGTCCTCGGCCAGCCACGCATCCTGCTGCGAGACGATGTTGAGGGTGCCGCCCTCTTCGGCCATCTCGATGAAGCCGTCGACCCTGTCGGCCGAGATCTCGGGCAGGAGCGCCCGGAAGCCGAGGGTGGCGACATTGGCCTCGCCGCCCAGCGTGTCGCGGATGAAGTCGGCGGCCATCGCGCCGGTGGTGTTGCCGAGGTCGCGCTGCTGCGAGTTGAGGTAGGAGACGGGGATGCTCGCATCCTCGATCGTCGAGTTGTAGGTGACGATCTGGATGCCGCGGTCCTTGGCGCGGGCCAGTGCCGGGATCGAGGCCACCGCCGAGACGGGCGAGATCACGATCGCATCGACACCGCGCGCGATGTAGGTGTCGATCAGGCTGATCTCCTTGTCGGGCTGCGAATCCGAGTTGCCTTCGAGCAGCGTCACCCCCGCGGCGTCGGCGGCCGCGTTCATCCCCATCTGGATGGTGCGGAAGAACTGGTCCTGCTGGAAAACGACGCTGGCGACGGTGAGATCCTGCGCCGAGGCCATCGGCGCGGAGAGGCCGAGGGCGAGTGCCGCTGGGCCGAGAAGTCTTGCGAGTTTCATGGGTTTCCTCCCTTGGAACAGTTGGGTTCGTTTCTTTCCGGCGGCGCGAGTGACGCGCAGGGTCATCGCACCGCCCCGTCGATGTATTTCAGGCCGTGGTCGAGGTGCCGGTCCATCAGGTACTGGAAGGCGAGGCGATCCCTCCTGCGCAGGGCATCGAGGATCTCGAGGTGAGTCTCGAAGGCGCCCTCCAGCCCGTCGGTCTCCTTGCCCGTTTCCATGAGCCGCCGGATGATGGGCTTCATGGTGCGATAGACGCCCACGAGCGTCTTGTTGCCTGCGAATCCCAGCATGGTGCGGTGGAATTCGAAATCGGCCTGCGCCGCGTCCGCCACCGAGCCTGCGCCGAGCATGGCGACGTTTATGGCCTCCAGTTCGGCAACCCCCTCGGGCGTGATGCCGGCGAAGACGGCATCCACGGCACCGACCTCGATCAGGCGCCGGAAGCCCTGGATGTCGAGAAAGCTCTCGCGCGAGAGATTGATCTGGAACGAGAAGAGATCGAGCACCGCGTCCATGTGCCGGTCCACGATCACGGCGCCCACCTTCGGGCGCACCTCGACGACCCCGTAGGCCTTCAGGATGCGGATGGCCTCGCGCACCGTGTTGCGCGCGGCATCGAATCTCTCGCCGAGTTCCCGCTCGGAAGGCAGGTTGTCGCCCACGCCAAGGTGGTGATCCTGGATGTACTGCCGGATCTGTTGGACCAGCGCGTCCACGGCACTGGTGCCACCTTCTGAAAGCGCGGAGGTCGAGACCGGCATGGGCCACCTTTTGTTGGACCAGAAAAGCATTCTCGCGAATCGAGGCGGAACGCAAGGCCGCAAATGGGTGGTTTTCGCGCGAAGCTCGCCGCTGCCGAACAGAAGCCGGGCCCATTGGCCCAACAAATAGCTTGAAAGCCGGACGCCGCGACGGCACAACCGTGAGACGCAAGGGGAGGATGCAGGTGCAGGAAGCTTGGCGTTGGTTCGGGCCCGACGATCCGGTGACGCTGGATGCCGTGCGGCAGGCCGGCGCGGCCGGGATCGTGTCCGCCCTGCACGACACCTACCGCGGCGAGGTCTGGACGCGCGAGCGGATCGAGGCGCGCAAGGCGATGATCGAGGGCGCCGGCTTCGAGTGGTCGGTGGTGGAGAGCATTCCGGTGCATCCGGCGGTCAAGCTGGGCGGTGCGGACGCGCGCACTCATGTCGAGGCCTGGATCGAAACGATGCGCAATCTCGCTTCCTGCGGGGTGAAGACGATCTGCTACAATTTCATGCCGGTGGTGGACTGGACGCGCACCGACCTGCGCTACCGCACCGCCCGTGGCGGGCTGGCGCTGCGCTTCGATCCCGTGGAGTTCGCGGCCTACGATCTCTTCGTCCTGCAGCGAGCCGATGCAGCTGCCGATTACGACGCGGCGACCGTCGGTGCCGCGGAGGCGCGCTTAGCCGCGATGACCTCGGAAGACGCGCAGACCCTCGAGCGCACGATCATCGCCGGCCTGCCCGGCTCGGAACTCTCGCACGGCAGGGAGGACATCCGGGCCGCTATCGCGCGCTACCACGGAATGAGCGACGATGATCTCCGCTCAACCCTGATCGAATTCCTCCGGCAGGTCGTCCCGGCGGCCGAGGAGGTTGGTGCCAGGCTCTGCCTGCATCCCGACGACCCGCCGATCTCGCTCTTCGGCCTGCCGCGCGTCGTCAGCACGGCCGATGACTACGCGCGCCTTTTCGAGGCGGTGCCGCCGCTCGCCAACGGTATCACCCTTTGCGCCGGCTCGCTGGGCTCCCGCCCCGACAACGATGTGCTCGCAATGGCGCGCGCCTTCGCGCCGCGCATCCACTTCGTGCACCTGCGGAACGTGCTGTTGGAGCCGTCAGGGGCATTCACCGAATCCGATCACCTCGACGGCGACGTCGACATGGTCGCCCTGATCGCCGCGCTTCACGAGGAAGAAGACCGCCGGACGGTCGAGGGGCGGGCGGATGCCGAGATCCCCATGCGCCCCGACCACGGGCATCTGCTGCTCGACGATATCGGCAAGAAGACGAACCCCGGATACTCGGCCATCGGCCGGCTGAAGGGCCTCGCGGAGCTGCGGGGGGTCGCACGTGCCCTGCGCGGGCCGAGGGCGGCCGGCGGCAGGGCCGAAGAGGGGAAGCAGCCATGAAGATCGGCCTGGGGCTCTACCGCCAGATGCTGAACGACGAACACTACCGCTTCGCGCAGCAACTGGGTGTCAGCCACATCGTCGCCCACCTGGAGGACTATTTTTCGGCCGATCCCAAGCTCGTGAACGAGGCCGACGACAGCTGGGGCGCAAGCCGCGCGGAGGATTGGACGGCCGAGACCTTCCACCGTCTGAAGGCCGATCTCGCGCGCTTCGATCTCGAACTGGCCGCGGTCGAGAACTTCGCGGTCGCGCACTGGTACGACGTGCTGCTGGACGGCCCCCGCCGCGACGAGCAGATCGAGCGTCTCAAGGGCATCGTGCGGGCCGCGGGGCAGGCCGGTGTGCCCTGCATCGGATACAACTTCTCCGTCACGGGTGTCTGGGGCTGGGTGCGTGGCCCCTTCGCCCGCGGCGGTGCGATGTCGGTCGGGTTCGACGTCTCCCAGATCGATCCCGGATCGCCGATCCCGGAGGGCATGGTCTGGAACATGGCCTACCGCGGCGCGCTGGGCCCGGGCACTCAGCCGCCCGTGAGCCACGCGGAAATCTGGGATCGGTATGCCCGTTTCCTGCAGGAGATGCTGCCGGTGGCCGAAGAGGCGGGCGTCGTGCTCGCCGCGCATCCCGACGATCCGCCCATGGGCGCGCTCCGGCTTTCGGCCAAGCTCATCAACTCGCACGACGCCTATCGCCGCGCCTTCGGCTTCTCGACCTCGCCCATGCACAGGGCCGAGCTGTGCCTTGGGTGCCTGCAGGAAATGCCGGAGGGCGACATCTACGAAATCGTCGCCGAATTCGCGCGCGAGGGCCGGATCGGATACATTCACTTCCGCAACGTGCGCGGCAAGGTTCCGAACTACCACGAGGTCTTCATCGACGAGGGCGATATCGACATGGCCCGCATGGTGCGCGTTCTGCGAGAGAGCGGCTATGACGGCGTGCTGATCCCGGACCATACGCCCGAGCTGGCCTGCGCCGCACCCTGGCACGCGGGAAAGGCCTTCGCCATCGGCTACATGAAGGCGCTGCTTGCCGCCGGATAAGGGGAGAGGGCAATGGCCTACGATTTCAACGGAAAGACGGCCGCCGTGACCGGCACCAGCGGCATCGGGCTCGATGCAGGCCTGCATCTTGCGCGCCACGGCGCGCGGGTCTTCTTCGCCGGGATCGATCCGGCGATCAACGCGGCCGCGCGCGAGACGGCGCAGGATCTGCCGGTGACCGTGCACGAGGCGGACGTCTCGGACGACGCCTCCGTGGCGGCCTTCTTCGCCGAGGTCGGGGCCGCCACGCCGACCCTCGACATCCTCGTGAACGCCGCCGCGATCCAGACCTACGGCACCGTCGAGACGACGACCGTCGCCGAGTGGGATCGCACCATCGCCGTGAACCTGCGCTCGTGCTTTCTCACGTCGCACCATGCCTATCCGCTCCTGAAGGCGGGCGGCGGTGGCGCCATTGTCCATGTCTCCTCGGTGCAGGGGCATGCCAACCAGAACGCCGTCGTCGCCTATGCCACCACCAAGGGGGCCATACACGCGCTGACGCGTGCCATGGCCGTCGACTGCGCGAAGGACGGGATTCGCGTGAACTCCATCAGCCCCGGCTCCATACGTACGCCGCTTCTCGAATTCGCCGCACGGGAGCTTGCCGGCCCGGGGCAGGACATCGAGGCAACCATAGCGGAGTTCGGCGCGGCGCATCCCATCGGCCGGGTCGGCAAGGTATCCGAGACGAGCGCGCTCATCGCCTACCTGTGCAGCGATGAAGCCGGCTTCACCACCGGGGCGGACTTCCTCATCGATGGCGGTCTGAGCGCGGGTATCGGCGTCTGACGCGGCTCCCTCCCGCGCGCGCAACGCTGCTGCGCGCGGGCCGCTCCTGGATGCAGAACCGCTCGGCGGTTGCGCGAACCCGTCGGCAGCGGCGCTGGTGCCCAGGATGCTCGAGGCAGCGCCCCGCTGCCGGCAGGGCCGCGTGGAACCGGGGCGCAGTCCGACCCGCGCCCTGGCACCTCGTGCACCGCCCGCAGGCCGGGCAACCGCGCCGCCGCTGCGGGGGGCGGCGGGAGGATTCTCGCTTCAGTGGTTGTCGCGGGGCAGGTCTTCGGCCACCCGGCGATAGGCGGTGGCCAGCTCGAGGCAACCGCCATCGGCCAGCTGGCCCACATGGGTCCGGTAGATCTCCTGCCAGGGCGTCTGGTGGTGCAGCTCGGGGGGGGTCCACGCCGCGCGCCGGGCTTCCCATTCCGCCTCCGGCACCACCGCATCGAGACGACAGGCGTTCAGGTCCAGCCGCACACGGTCGTCGGTTCTCAGAAGGGCAAGCCCGCCGCCCACCACGGCCTCGGGCGACGCGTTGAGAATCGAGGGGCTCTCCGAGGTGCCGGATTGCCGGCCGTCGCCCACCGTGGGCAGGTGGTTGATGCCCGCCTTCAGCAGCGCGTCCGGCGGCTGCATGTTCACCACCTCCGCCGAGCCGGGATAGCCAACGCAGCCGACCCCGCGGATGAAGAGGATCGTTTCCTCGTCCACCCCGAGGTCGGGGTCGTTGAGCCGGTCGTGGTAGTCTTCAGGCCCCTCGAACACGACCGCGCGCGCCTCGAACACCCCCTCGTTGCCGGGCCGCGAGAGGAACCGCGCGCGGAAATCCTCGGAGATGACCGAAGTCTTCATCAGCGCCGAGTCGAAGAGGTTGCCCGACAGCACGAGAAAGCCCGCATCCTCGCGCAGGGGGTCGGCCACGGTGCGGATCACCTCGCGGTCGCGGCTTTCCCAGCCTTCGAGGTTCTCTCCCATGGGCCTGCCCGAAACCGTCATCGCATTCTCGTGCAGCCGCCCCGCGGCGCGCAGCTCGCCCATGACCGCCGGAACGCCGCCGGCACGGTAGAAGCTCTCGCCGAGATACTTGCCCGCCGGCTGCATGTTCACCAGCAGCGGAACGTCGAAGCCGATCTTCTGCCAGTCCGTCACGTGCAGCTCCACGCCGGCATGCCGGGCCACCGCCTGCAGATGCGGCGGCGCGTTGGTCGAGCCGCCGATGGCCGAGTTCACCACGATGGCGTTCTCGAACGCCTCGCGGGTGAGGATGTCGGAGGGCTTGAGGCCTTCGTGAACCATCTCGACGATGCGGCGGCCCGTCCGGTAGGCCATCACCATCCGCTCGCGGAACGGCGCCGGGATCGCCGAGCACCCCGTCAGGCTCATTCCGAGAGCCTCGGCCATGGCGTTCATGGTGGACGCGGTGCCCATGGTGTTGCAGTGGCCCAGGGATGGGGCCGAGGCGCACACGCGGCTCATGAACTCCTCGAGATCGATCTCGCCCTCGGCGAGCAGCCGACGGCTTTCCCACACGATGGTGCCCGAACCCGCGAGCTTGCCATTCCACCACCCGTCCAGCATGGGCCCGCCGGAGAGCACGATGGCCGGCAGGTCCACCGTGGCGGCCCCCATCAGCATCGCCGGCGTGGTCTTGTCGCAGCCCGTCGTGAGCACCACCCCGTCGATCGGGTAACCGTGGAGCACTTCCACGAGGCTCAGGTAGGCAAGGTTGCGGTCGAGCGCGGCGGTGGGGCGTTTGCCCGTTTCCTGGATGGGGTGCACGGGAAATTCCATGGGCACGCCGCCGGCGTCGCGGATGCCGGCCTTGACGCGGTCCATCAGGAAGACGTGGATCTTGTTGCAGGGCGCGAGGTCGCTCCCCGTCTGCGCGATGCCGATCACGGGCCGCTCGCCCTGAAGCTCCTCGCGCGTGTACTCCTGGTTGAGATACCGCTCAATGTAGAGCGCCGTCATCCCCGGATTGTTGGGGTTGTCGAACCATTCCTGGCTGCGGAACTTCTTTCTCGCGCGCGTGTCGCCCATGCTCCGATCCCTCCCTTGCCGACGGAGATTTTCGCCGTCTTCCGCGTGGCCTATACCAACTCGCGGAAAGCCTCAATCGGGCGCATTGGCCGCGCCGCGGGGCATCCCGGCAGGGTCGGCGCAGGCGGCGGGGCGAGCCGCCCGCCGAGCCCGCACCGGCGCTTCTGCTGCCAGCGCCGGCACCCGTGGCCACGGCCGCGGCAGGATGGCGGGCGTCACCGGCGGAACGCGGCTGGCGGCGGTTTCGCACCGGGGAACGCGCGGGCCCGCGCCGGAGGCAGGCGCCATCGGCAGGAGGTCGACCGGCCCGGGTCAGGCCCGCGGCGCAGGCGCGCAGGGGCTTTTTCGCATTCGCAAAGAAGCATATGACTGCGATCGCTGACCATCGGAGGTATTGCCATGATCCCGCCCCGCCTTGCGCCCTTCGTCGTCGCGCTGATCGTCTCCGGCATCATGTCCTTCCTCGTGTCCGGCATCGCCACGTTCCGCGCGCTCGGTGCGGTCGACGGGTTCCTTGCCACCTGGATGAGCGCCTGGGCCATCGCCTGGGCGGTGGCCTTCCCGACGATGGCCGTGTTCCGCCCCATCGTCGAACGCCAGGTCCGGCGCCGGGTGGCTGCGCCCCCGGCCGAACGCTAGCGGCGCCGGAACGGGGGCGGCCGGTCGCCGGCGGCGGCGGCCTCTGCCGTTCCGGTAATGCGCTCGGCCCGCGTTTCGGCCCTGCGCGCCGTCTTGATCCACTCCAGCGTCCCGCGCCTCACCGAAGGCGGATAGGCCTGCCACGCCTCCCGTGCGCCGGCAGCATCGAGAGCCCCGGCGAGATCGCCCGGCACTTCGAGCCTTTCCACGTCTTCGAGGAAATCCCACATGCCGTTGGCCCGCGCCACCTCGATCGCGGCTTCGCCGGCCGGCGTCATCCTGCCGGTTGCGCGCAGCCGCTCCACGTGGCGCTTGTTCACGGCGGACCAGGCCGAGCGCGGGTTGCGCGGCGAAATGCGCAGGCTCGTGCGCTCGGCATCGACGCTGCGGGGCAGGCTGTCGACCCAGCCCCAGGCCAGCAGCTCGGGCACCACCTCGTCCACCGGCAGGTGCCCGGGCATGTGCTTCTTGAAGGTCACCAGCCAAATGCTGCCCCGGCGGGTGTGGTTCTCCGCGAGCCAGGCTCGCAGCTCGTCGCGCGATCGCACCTCGATGCCTTCTTCCAACCGCGCCCCCTTCATCCTGGCGGCAAATACTCCCGCGCGGCAGCGCGGAGCCGCGCCTCAGTGCGCCACGGCCCAGGTCTCGCCCTGCCCGGCATCCACCTCGAGCGGCACGTCGAGCGCCACGGCCGGCAGGGCCGCGGCCTCCATCACTCGCCGGGCACGGGCCACCAGCTCCTCGGCGGCTGCAACTTCCACCTCGAACAGCAGCTCGTCGTGCACCTGCAGGAGCATCTTCGCCGGCAGCCCGTCGATCGCGTCTTCCATGCGCACCATGGCGCGGCGGATGATGTCTGCGGCGGTGCCCTGGATCGGGGCGTTGATCGCGGCGCGCTGGGCGAAGCCCGCGCGCGGGCCGCGGGCCCCGATCTCGGGGGTGTGGATGCGACGGCCGAACAGCGTCGTAACGAAACCGTGTTCCTTCGCGAAAGCCTTGGTGGCCTCCATGTAGTCGCGGATCGCCGGGAAGCGCTCGAAATATGTGTCGATGAAGGCCTGGGCCTCGGCCCGCGGAATACGCAGGTTCCGGGCCAGGCCGAATCCCGAGATCCCGTAGATCACCCCGAAGTTGATCGCCTTGGCCCTTCGGCGGATCTCGGGGGTCATCTCGTCGAGCGGCACGCCGAACATCTGCGAGGCGGTCAGCGCATGGATGTCCACCTTGTCGCGGAAGGCGGCCTTGAGCTCGGGGATATCGGCGATATGGGCGAGAATCCTCAGCTCGATCTGGCTGTAGTCGAGGCTCACCAGCACATGGCCCGGCGCCGCCACGAACGCCTCCCGGATGCGGCGGCCGTCCTCCGAACGCACCGGGATGTTCTGCAGGTTCGGGTCCGTGGAAGCGAGCCGACCCGTGTTCGCGCCCGCGATGGCATAGGAGGTGTGCACGCGTCCCGTCTCGGGGTTGATATGGTCCTGCAGCGCGTCGGTGTAGGTGGATTTCAGCTTGGACAGCGCGCGCCAGTCGAGCACGCGGGCCGGCAGATCGTGCAGGGTCGCCAGGTCTTCCAGAACATCGGCGGGGGTGGCGTATTTCCCGTTCTTGCCGCGCTTGCCTCCCTCCAGCCCCATCCTGTCGAACAGGATCTCGCCCACCTGGCTGGGCGAGCCGACGTTGAAGCGCTCCCCGGCCAGCCCGTGGATCTCGTCCTCCAGTTGCGCCATCTTCTGGGCGAAGGCCTGGGACATCCGCCCGAGCACGGCGCGGTCCACGATGATCCCGCTGCGCTCCATGCGCGCCAGCACCGGCACGAGCGGCCGTTCGAGCGTCTCGTAGACGGTTGTCACCCGGGCCCGGTGCAGCCGTGGCTTGAACGTCTCCCACAGGCGCCAGGTTACCTCGGCGTCCTCGGCGGCATAGGGCGCGGCCTTCTCGATGGGGACCCGGTCGAAAGTCACCTGGGATTTGCCCGCGCCGAGCAGGTCCTTGATCGGGATGCAGATGTGCCCGAGGTAGCGGTCGGCCAGTGTGTCCATGCCGTGGCCGTGGAGCCCGGCGTGCAGCGCGTAGCTCATCAGCATGGTGTCGTCGATCGGTGCCACCTCGATGCCGTAGCGGGCGAGCACCTTTGCGTCGTATTTCATGTTCTGCCCGATCTTGAGGACGGCGTCGTCCTCGAGAAGCGGGCGCAGCATCTCCAGCGCGGTCTCCATCGGCACCTGCCCCGGCGCGAGATCGGCGGAACCGAACAGATCGTCGGCATCGGCGGCGCGGTGAGCGAGCGGCAGGTAGGCGGCCTCTCCCGGGCCGGTGCAGAGGGAAACGCCCACGAGCTCGCAGCGCATCTCGTCGAGCCCGGTGGTCTCCGTATCGAGTGCCATCACCCCGCGTTCGCGGGCGCGTTCGATCCAGCGCGCGAGCGCATCGGCATCGGCGATGGTCTCGTAGACGGCCACATCGATGGGCGTTGCCGGGGGGGGCGCGTTCTCGGCCTGCGGAGCCGCCGCCGCGCCTGCCTCCGGTGCCGGCTGGGCCGGGGGCTCGACGCCCAGCGCATCGGCAACCCGGCGGGTGAGCGTGCGGAACTCCATCTCGGCCAGAAAGCCCATCAGGCGTTCGGGGTCGGGTTCGCGCACCTCCAGATCGTCGAGAGTGAAATCGAGCGGGGTCGCGCAATCGAGCTGGACCAGCTGCCGGGAGAGGCGGATCTGGTCTGCATGGTCGATCAGGGTCTGGCGCCGCTTGGGCTGCTTGATTTCCTCGGCGCGCGCCAGCAGTGTGTCGAGATCGCCGTATTCCTCGATCAGCAGCGCGGCGGTCTTCACGCCGATCCCGGGGGCGCCGGGCACGTTGTCCACGCTGTCGCCGGCCAGCGCCTGCACGTCCACGACCCGCTCGGGGCCGACGCCGAATTTCTCGCGCACCCCTTCGGCATCGATGCGGCGGTTCTTCATCGCATCGAGCATCTCCACGCCGCCGCCCACGAGCTGCATGAGGTCCTTGTCCGACGATATGATGGTGACGCGCCCGCCGGCATCGCGGGCCTGGCAGGCCAACGTGGCGATGATGTCGTCGGCCTCGAACCCCTCGAGCTCCTTGCAGGCGATATTGAACGCCTCGGTCGCGCGGCGGGTCAGCGGGATCTGCGGGCGCAGATCCTCGGGCATCTCCTCGCGGTTGGCCTTGTACCGATCGTAGAGATCGTTGCGGAAGGTGTGGGAACCCTTGTCGAAGACCACTGCCACATGCGTCGGCGCATCGGGCCCGGTGTTTCCGTCGATGTAGCGCTGCAGCATGTTGCAGAAGCCGGAGACCGCCCCGATCGGAAGCCCGTCGGACTTGCGCGTGAGCGGCGGCAGGGCGTGATAGGCCCTGAAGATGAACGACGAACCGTCGATCAGGTGCAGGTGGCACCCCTTGCCGAATGCTGAGGTCATTGCGCTCTCCCGGACTCGCGGATGTTATGCACCAGCCGCCCTGCCTGCGCCAGCGGCGCGGGCAGCGGCGCGCTGCTCACACCGGCAGGCCGGACTTGCGGAACAATGCCTTCACGTCGCTGTTGGGGCGCGGCCCCATGTGCCCGATCACCTCGGTTGCCGCGATCACGCCCATGCGCCCGCAGATCTCGAGGCTCTGCCCCGTGGCGAGCCCGTAGAGGAAGCCGGCGGCGAACTGGTCACCGGCGCCGGTCGCATCCACCGGAACCACGCGGTTGACGGGCACCACCGCTTCCTCCTCCCCGCGGACCAGCACCACGCTCTCGCCCGAGCGGGTGCACACCACCAGCCTGCATTCGGCGGCAGCGGTTTCGAGCGCGCTGCCGAGATCGTCGGTCTGGTAGAGCGAGCACCATTCCTCCTCGTTGCCGATCACGAAATCGAGCTCGCGCACCAGCCGCCGGAAATCGGCGCGGTGCCTGTCGACGCAGAACGGGTCGGACAACGTGATCCCGGGCTGGCCGCCGCCCGCGCGGCAAAGCTTGCCGGCCCGCTCGAAGGCGGCCTTGCCCGGCGCCTTGTCGTAGAGATAGCCTTCGAGAAAGAGCAGCGCGGCGCGGCTTGCTGCCTCTTCGGGCACGTCTTCGGGGCCGAGTTCGGCAGAGATGCCGAGATAGGTGTTCATCGAGCGCTCGCCGTCGGGCGAGACGAAGATCATCGAACGCGATGTGGGCAACTCGCCGCCGGGCACCGGCGGGTTCACGAAATCGGTGCCACCGGCTTCCATGCTCTTCGCGTAGAACCGTCCGAGCGCGTCGTCGTGCACGCGCCCGATGAAGGCGGTGGACAGCCCCAGCCGGCCGAGCCCGTCCAGCGTGTTGGCCACCGAACCGCCGGGCTGCTGCACCCTGTCGCGCATGGCGCCGTAGAGCATCTCGCCCCGCTTGCGCTCCACCAGCTGCATGATGCCCTTCTCGATGCCCATCAGGTCGAGAAAGCTGTCGTCGGCATGGCTGAGGACATCGACGATCGCGTTGCCGATGCCCACCACCTGGTAGCGTGTCACTGGGTCTTCTCCTCGTAGGGGCAGAGATCGGAAATCAGGCAGGCGCCGCATTGCGGCTTGCGTGCCTTGCAGGTGTAGCGGCCATGCAGGATCAGCCAGTGGTGCGCATGGCGCTGGTATTCGGCCGGCACGTTGTCTTCTATGGCGCGCTCCACGGCGTCCACGTCCTTGCCGGGCGCGATTCCGGTCCGGTTGCCGACCCGAAAGATGTGGGTGTCCACCGCCTGCGCCGGCAAACCCCACCACATGTTCAGCACCACGTTCGCAGTCTTGCGGCCGACCCCGGGAAGGCTCTGCAACGCCGCGCGCGAGGAGGGCACCTCGCCGCCGTACTCCTCTACCAGGATGCGCGACAGCTTGATGACGTTGCGGGCCTTGTTGCGAAAGAGCCCGATGGTCTTGATGTGCTCGATCAGCCCCTCCTCGCCAAGCGCGAGCATTTTGTCAGGCGTGTCGGCGATGGAGAAGAGCCCGCGCGTGGCCTTGTTCACGCCGGCATCGGTGGCCTGGGCCGAGAGCGCCACCGCCACCACGAGGGTGTAGGCGTTCACGTGTTCGAGTTCGCCGCGGGGCTCGGCCTCGGCGGCCTCGAAGCGGGCGAAGATCTCGCGAAGCGTTTTGTAGTCCAGCTGGCGTGCCATCGGCCCTTCTTGCCGTGCGCGCACCCCGGCGGCAATGGCGAAACCCGCAGGATGCGGGTCGCGCGGCGGCATCGCGCAGGCTATCCCGGGGCGCAGGCAACGGAGGGTGCCGGGATGGGCGATGGATCGCAAGGTGAAGACAGCTACCACTACGGCGTCGTGCGCCGCGCCATCGAGGAGATCGATCGCGCAGGGGCGGCGCCCCTCTCGCTGGAGGCGCTGGCCGCCCGGATGGGCATGAGCCCGGCCCATTTCCAGCGTGTCTTCAGCCGCTGGGTCGGCGTTTCGCCCAAGCGCTACCAGCAGTACCTGGCGCTGGGCCATGCCAAGGCGCTCCTGCACGAGCGCTTCACGACTCTGGAGGCGGCGGGAGCCGTCGGGCTTTCCGGCGGAGGACGGCTGCACGACCTTTTCATCCGCTGGGAGGCGATGAGCCCCGGTGCCTTCGCGCGCCGCGGAGAGGGCCTCATCATCCGGCAGGGCTGGTTCGAGAGCCCGTTCGGCAGGGTGCTGGCCATGGGCACCGATCGCGGCCTGTGCGGGATGGCCTTCGCCGCGGAGACGGGCCCCGCTGCCGCGCTCGCCGATCTTCGGGGGCGGTGGCCGGCCGCGCGGTTTCGCGAAGAGCCAGAAGCCCTGCGCCCATGGGTGGAGGCCGCGTTCGGCGGCGGTGCAGGCGCGCAAGCAGGGGCAGAGACCCGGCTGCACCTCATCGGCGCGCCCTTCCAGATCAAGGTCTGGGAAGCGCTTCTTCGGGTTCCTTCAGGCCGCGTGACGACCTATGGCGAGATCGCGCGCGCCATCGGCCGGCCGGGGGCGTCGCGCGCCGTGGGCAGTGCCGTGGGGCGCAACCCGGTGGGCTGGCTGATCCCGTGCCACCGTGCGCTGCGCAGCTCGGGTGGGCTCGGGGGCTACCACTGGGGCCTGCCGGTCAAGCGCGCGATGCTGGCATGGGAAGGCGCCCGTGCCGACGCCGCGCCGGGCTGAGCGCCGTCGCTTCGCGCATGCCGCCGGGAGAATCGACTGCGCGAAGGCTTGCCGGATTGACGGATGTTATTGGATATCGGCGCGATCCGCGCGATAGTCTGGTCGCGTGAATGACCACGCCCGACGAATAACCACGAGGCCACCCGATGACCCGAGCCAGAATGCCCCTCGCCATTGCAATCGCTTCGCTCGTTGCGCTGACCGCCTGCACGGATACAACGCAACTCTCCGACCCTAACAACCCCAACCGCAACACCCAGCAGGGGGCGATCCTCGGTGGTGTCGCCGGAGCGATAGCAGGCATCGCTGCGGGAGACGACCCCGAGGAGCGGCGGCGCGGTGCAGTTCTTGGCGCCGCGCTCGGTGCCGGCGGCGGTGCCCTGATCGGGCGCAGCCTCGATCGTCAGGAGGCGGATCTTCGCGCCCAGCTCGACGACCGCGTGCGGATCGTGAACACCGGCAACGAGCTGATCGTGACCATGCCGCAGGACATCCTGTTCCCCGTGGATAGCGCCAACTTGCGCCCCGATCTGCAATCCGATCTGCGGGCGCTTGCCGCCAATCTGCAGAGCTACCCTGCGACCACCGTCGAGATCATTGGCCATACCGACAATACCGGCTCGGCCGCCTACAATCAGGATCTCTCGGCCCGCCGTGCGAATTCGGTCGCGTCCATCCTGATCGGTTCCGGCGTTTCTCCCAGCCGCATTCGTGCCTTCGGCCGCGGCGAGGACCAGCCGGTCGCCACGAACCTCACCGCGGAGGGTCGCCAGCTGAACCGCCGGGTCGAGATCATCATCCGCCCGACCGCCTGACGCAGGGGCGTGGGCGCCCGCGTGCTGCCGGATCTTGGCGGCACGTCCGGGCCACGAGGCGCCCCTGGCCCTTTTCGTGCCATGGTGAAGCAAAGCCAAAGGCCCGGCGTGAGCCGGGCCTTTTCACGTCTGCCAGCGCTGTCGCGTGCGGGTGCCGCGGCGCCTGCGCTCAGTTGAGCCGCTTCTCGACCTCGTCGATGGACGCATCGATGAGCGCGTTTGCTTTTTGCGCGGTCATCTGATCTGCGAGGATGGTGCGCGCGGCGGCAACGGCAACCGTGACGGCTTCGTTGCGCACTTCCTTCACGGCCGCTGCACGCGCGGAAGCGATCTGCTCCTCCGCCGCCTGCAGGCGCCGTTTCACCGAGGTCGCGATGTCGGCCTTGGCCTGGTCGGCTGCGCGCGCAGCTTCCTCGCGCGCGGCCTCCACGATCCGCTCCGCCTGCTCCTGAACCTCGTTCTGCTTGCGCTCGAAGGAGGCAAGCATGGTCTGGGCGTCCTCGCGGATTTTGCGTGCTTCGTCGAGTTCCGAGCGGATGGTATCGGCGCGCTTGTCGAGCATCCCGCCCACGAGCCCCGGGACCTTGAAGTAGACAAGGATACCGATGAACACGAGGAAGCCGATCAGCACGACGAAATCCGTGTTCGCCAGCGAGAAGAAGGGCTTGTCGGCTGCGAGCGCGGGGCTTGCGGTTGCAGCGAGGGCCGCTGTGGCGAGAAGCGTCTGGCGCATCGGGATCATCCTTGCATCCGCCGCGTGACCGCCTCGGTCACGGCTGCATCGTCGGCCTTGCCGCCGAAGGCGAGCACGATTTCCGCCGCGGTCGCGCGGGCGACCTCGCGCACGTTTTCAACCGCGGTCGCGCGGATCTCGGCGATCGCCTTCTCGCTTTCGGCGGTGCGGGCGGCGATCTCGGCGTCGGCCCGTGCGAGTTCCGCATCGAGCTCGGCCTGTATCTCGGCCTTCGTCTCCGCCGAGATGCGTTGGCTTTCGGCGCGGGCTTCGGCGAGGGCTCGGTTGTACGCCTCCTCCGCCTCATTTGCCTTGGCCTTCAGCTCTTCGGCGGCGGCAAGATCGTTGCTAATCGTGCCCTGACGCTCCGCGATAATGCCCGCGATGCGTGGCAGTGCGATGCGGCTGAGCACGAGGTAGAGGACCACGAGGGTCACGACGAGCCAGAAGATCTGGTTCGGCCACCAGTCGAAGCACAGCTGCGGCATCCCGATGGCGCTGCCATCCGGGCCGAGGCAGGTGCTGACGGCGCCGTTCGTCTCTTGCTCCATGTCGTCCTCCGTGGGCTCGTTTTCGGGTCTCGCGGACGGCCGCGGCGCAGGGCTGCGGCCGCCGGGAGATCAGGGTTACGCGCGTCGGATCAGACGGCGAACATCAGCAGAAGCGCGACGAGGAACGAGAAGATGCCGAGCGCTTCGGCAAAGGCGATGCCGATGAAGAGCGTGGCGGTCTGCGAGGCCGCCGCGGAGGGGTTGCGCAGTGCGCCGGCAAGGAAATTGCCCGCGACATTGCCCACGCCGAGCGCGGCGAGACCCGTGCCGAGACCCGCGAGACCCGCGCCGATATGTGCCAGTTGACCTTCCATGGGTGTATCTCCTTGCGTCTGGAAGCTGTTGCGTGCCGAGTGGCGTTGAGTTGAGGGCAGGTGGTGTTCCCGCGCCCCGATCAGTGATGGGGATGCACCGCGTCTCGCAGGTAGACGCATGTGAGAATGGTGAAAACGTAGGCCTGGATGAACGAGACCAGTACCTCGAGTCCGTACATGGCGACAACGCCGAGAACCGCGAGCGGCGAGACGGCGGCGAGGGCGGCGAAGCCGGCGAACACCTTGAGCACCGCGTGGCCGGCCATGAGGTTGCCGGCAAGACGGATGGAGTGGCTCACCGGGCGCACGAAGTACGAAATCAGCTCGATCACGGCGAGCACCGGGCGCAGCGCCAGCGGCGCCGACGTGGGCCAGAACAGCTTGAGGAAGGCCGCGCCGTTCAGCACGAAGCCGAGAATTGTCACCGTCAGGAACACACCCAGCGCGAGCACGATCGTCACGGCGAAATGCGAGGTGGTGGTGAAGCTCGTCGGGATCAGGCCGAGGAAATTCGAGAACACGATGAAGAGGAACAGCGTGAAGATGTAGGGAAAGAAGCGCAGGCCGTCCTTGCCCGTCACGTCTTCCACCATCTTGTGGATGAACACGTAGCCGAGTTCGGCAACCGATTGGCTGCGGGTGGGCACGATGGCGCGGCGGCGGGTGCCGATCACGAACATCGCCGTCACGCTCAGCACGCAGATCGCCATCCACAGCGTCACGTTCGTTGGCGTGTACCAGCTGACCTCGGTGCCGCCGAAGAGCGGCTTCACGATGAACTGGTCCATCGGGTAAAACGAAAGACCGCCGCTTTCCGTTGTTCCGTCCGCCACGCGTCACTCCCTTCCGTCGTGCGGGGCGTCCGCCCCGCTGCGTTTCTCGACCTCGCGGGACGAGCGCATCATCGTTGTCACGCCGGCGGCAAAGCCGAGGAGCGTGAAGATCACAATAAGCCAGGGCTGGGTTCCGAACACCGTGTCGAGGCCCCAGCCCATGGCGAAGCCGACCCCGAGGCCGGCAACGAGTTCCGTCACCATGCGCCAGGCCAGTTGCGCCTGGGAATGATGGTCTTCCACCGGGGCACCGGGCTTTTCGCGGGCCTTCTTCGCCGCGGCGAGCCGCGCTTCAAGCTCCTCCATCCGGCGTTTGTCGGCCGGGTCAATGGCCATGGCACCCCCGTGCGTTGGCGAGAGGGATAGGCGGCACCTCCGCCCGAGTCAAGCGGCTGTGGTGCGGTTCCGCTGCCCAATAAATCCTATGAAAATCATCATATTGGCTCCTTCTCGACGGCGAGCCCGGCGCCCCTGGCGCCTGCCCTGTGCGTCGGGCGTTATTCAACCTGTCGGTTGAGCATGCTTGGCCGCCGCGCCCTGCGCGGGTAGCCTGCGGTCATGCCAGGGTCGCTCGACATCGTGTTCTCCGCTCTCGCCGATCCGACGCGGCGCGCGATCCTTTCGATGCTGCTCGAGGACGACATGGCCGTCACGGATGTCGCGGAGCCCTTCGAGATGTCGCTGGCAGCGATCTCCAAGCACCTTGCCATCCTCGCGCGCGCGGGGCTGGTAAGCCAGGAAAAGCGCGGCCGCGTTAAATGGTGCAAGCTCGAGCCTGATGCCCTGCGCGAGGCCAGTGTCTGGATGCAGGGCTTCGGCCAGTTCGAAAGCCTCGATCTCGATGCCTTCGAGCGATTCCTGGAACAGGAGCTTCACGAAGGGCCCTGACGGGCTTCGTGGCATGCGCTCAGGTCACGGCTCAGGCGTTGGGCGGCCCGCCTGCGGGCGCGCCTGCCGGCCTCGCCCCGGCCGGGCCCTCATCCTTCAGAAGGAGCAGCAGCGCCAGCGCGGTCAGGCCGACGCCCACGATGATGAGTGCCGGTGGCAGACCGCGCCCCAGTGCAATTTCCCACAGGATCACCCAGGTGGGGGTGAGGTAGGTGTAGGCCATGACCTTCGCCGACGGCAGGCGAAGGCTGGCGAACTGCATCAGCGTGAAGGTGATCGCGCTTGCGGCGATGGCCACGTAGAGGATCGTGATCCAGACGATGGGGGGCAGGGCACCCCAATCCGTGGCGAGGATGGCAGGGGCGCCGTAACCCGTGAGCAGCACCGCACCTGCAACCAGCGTGCCGAGCGTGAACAGGATCGCCGGTTCGCCCCGGTTCAGCTTGGCGATCAGAGGCGTGTAGATCGCGTGGCTGAGGCAGCCGACGACGTAGATGAGCTCGCCCCGCCCGACCTCGAATGCGAGGAAGGCGCCCAGATCGGCGCGGAAGATCACCCAAAGCGCCCCGGTGCCACCGATGGCAAGGGCCAGCGCCATGCGCGGCGTCGTCCGCTGGCGCATCAGGATGTAGCCCACGGCGCCCGCCATGATCGGCGTGAGCGTGAATACCGCCGCGGCACTGACCGGCGGCGCCGTCTTCAGCCCTTCGAACATCAGCACGAAGTAGGTGCCGTAGAAGAAGCCGAGTACCGGATAGCGCCATGGAGCGCGAAACGCCTCGCGCCGCAGCCCCGTGGTGAGCGCCGCCGCGACGCCGATGATTGCAGCGGCGATCCAGAACCTCACGGCGTTGAGCGCCGCGGGCGCGATCTCGTTGGCCGCCTGGGCGCCAAGCGCGAAGGACCCCGCCACGAGCGCCGAGAAGCACAGCATGGCGAGATGGCCCTGGGCGGCCGGACTCACAGGATCAGGCCCGGCCCGCGCTCGGCCGTCTCGCGCGCGCCAGCCTTGAGGGCCTTGAGCAGTGCCTGCACCTTGGGCGTGCGGTGCAGATCGACGTGGGTGACGAGCCAGAAGCGCGCGCGCCATTCCTCCCGTGGCGGCAGCACCTGCACCAGTTCGGGGTATCGCGCCGCGTCCAGAACGCCGAGCAGTCCAAGTCCTGCGCCCTCGGCGGTTGCCTCGACGATCGCGCGTTCGTCGCTTGCCTGGAACACGATGCGTCCGCGTGACGCGAGGCTCGATGTCCATGTCCCGGAGGGGGAGCGCGCCGCCGGCGAGGCCGGGTCGATCCCCACGAAACGGTGCCCGTCCAGTTCCTCCTCGCTCGCGGGATGCCCGTGCCGGGCAAGGTATTCGCGGGATCCGTAGAGTGCCGATTCCGCTTCGGCGAGGCGCTGGACGACGTTGTCCGGCTGGTCCGGCGGGCTGCCGGCGCGCACCGCGACATGGGCCTCGCCGTACTCCAGCCGGAAGAGCCGCGCGTCCGAGAGCAGCCGCACCGAAACCTCCGGGTTGGCACGCTGGAAACCGGCGAGGATCGGGGTCAGCCAGCCGGTGAGCGCTGCAACTGAGGTGACCACGAGTTCCCCCGAAACCGTGTCACCTCGCCCCTTGATCCTGCCGGCAAGCTGGTTGAGCTGATCCTCCGTGGCCTGCGCGACCTGGAGGAGGTCGCGCCCGGCCTCGGTGGGCGTGTAGCCACGGGCGTGGCGCTGGAAGAGCTTCACGCCCAGCCGCTCCTCCAGCGCGTCCACGTGTCGGATCACCGTGGCGTGGTGGACCCCGAGAATCTCTGCCGCCCCGCTGACCGTGCCCAGCCGTGCCACGTGGTAGGCAGTGCGAACTTCATCCCAGTGATCCACGACGCGCCCTGTGCATTGGCCAACACTTGCGGGCCGATAATCTGCATAATGTTCGCGACTGCAATCGCAAATGCCCCGCGGCCCCGGCTGCCACGGGCGCGTCGGGCCGGCTTGACACGCCGCCGGACCGCGCGTACCCGGCGGCGGTTCCGGAAGTTCAACGCTTCCGGTCCTCCGGCCAGGGAGGATCGCCGTCCGTCAGCGCGTTGCGCCCACGGGCGCTTTCGTCGTTATCCGGATGCAGCGGCTGCTGGCGCGCTTTCGCGTGCGGGAGGCAACCTGCGAGTTGTTTGTTTGCGGTCGGGGCCGGCCGCGCCCATGTTCGGTGCCAGGCAAGAAAGGAGATGGCGATGTTCGAGAACTTGTCCGACCGCCTGTCCGGTGTCTTCGACCGGCTGACCAAGCAGGGCGCGCTGAGCGAGGATGATGTCCGATCCGCGCTGAGAGAGGTGCGTGTTGCGCTGCTCGAGGCAGACGTCAGCCTGCCCGTCGCGCGGGACTTCGTGAAGGCCGTGCAGGAAAAGGCCACCGGCC
>CAYXOX010000032.1:9726-25012 GCA_964466745.1 uncultured Rhodobacterales bacterium | reverse complement strand
GCAACGAAACGCGCGCAGGCGGACCAGAAAGCGGGGAAGTCGCGCATCGGCGGCCTGACCTGCCACGGGATTTTTCCTCCACCGTCGATTAGAGTCCGGCCCAACCTGAGGACGGACAATGAAGCGAACGAGATTCACGGACGAGCAGATCATCGGCATCCTGGCCGAGCATGAGGCTGGCGCGAAGTGCGCAGACCTGTGTCGCAAGCACGGCATGTCGGAAGGCACCTTCTACAACTGGAAGGCCCAGTTCGGCGGCATGACGGTGTCGGAGGCCAAGCGGCTGAAGGCGCTCGAGGATGAGAACGCCAGGCTAAAGAAGCTTCTGGCCGAACAGATGCTGGATCTGGCGGCGATGAAGGATCTGGTTTCAAAAAAGTGGTAGGGTCCGCCGGGAAGCGCGAAGCCGTTGCGTATCTTCAGGCCGAGCATGGCCTGTCGGAACGGCGGGCCTGCCACATCGTCGGCGCAGATCGCACGATGATCCGCTATCGCTCTCGGCGTGCCCCGGACACGGTTCTGCGCGGTCGTTTGCGGGATCTGGCCAACGAGCGTCGGCGGTTCGGTTACCGACGCCTGTTCGTGCTGCTGCGCCGCGAGGGCGAGCCATCCGGCATCAACCGGATATATCGGCTCTACCGCGAGGAAGGGCTGACGGTGCGCAAGCGAAAGGCCCGGCGCAAGGCTGTCGGGACGCGAGCCCCGATCTTGGTCGAGGCTCGGCCCAATGCGCGCTGGTCGCTGGACTTCGTCCATGACCAGTTCGCCAACGGCCAGCGCTTCCGGGTGCTCAACGTGGTCGACGACGTCACCCGTGAATGCCTGGCTGCGATCCCGGACACCTCGATCTCGGGGCGCCGTGTCGCGCGTGAACTGACGGCCCTGATCGAGCGCCGCGGAAAGCCCGGCATGATTGTCAGCGATAATGGGACGGAACTGACAAGTAACGCGATCCTGCGGTGGTGTTCCGAGCACCGGATCGAATGGCACTACATCGCGCCGGGCAAGCCGATGCAGAACGGTTTCGTCGAAAGCTTCAATGGCAGGATGCGCGATGAGTTGCTCAACGAGACCATGTTCCGCAACCTGGCCCATGCGCGGGTCGTGATCGCCGCCTGGGCTGCCGACTATAACACCGAACGTCCGCACTCGGCTTTGGATTACCAGACCCCGGCCGACTACGCGCGGACCCTGACCACCGCAATCGCCCGCCCCGCTGCGCGAGATGAAAGCTCCGCGCGTCGGGCGATTGCTCAACCCGCGCCAATCGGCGTAAACACCAACCGGGCTCCGGTCGCGGCTGGATGAAAATACAGTGGCAGGTCATCCGGGTTCAACTCGTGAGCGGAGGAGCGGCGCCCCGGCCCGACGCCGCATGCAGGGAGGCCCCTGCACTCGAACAGGAGGTCCGGCATGCGGCACTCACGATGCGGGAGGAGCGCCTTCCCGGGCCCTCGTCACGGTGCCTGTGCGAGCGCGAGACGAAGGGTGACGATCTCGTGGTTGCGCAGATCGAGGTCGACGCATCCACCCTCCAGCGGAAGCGGTTCCACCTCCTCCTCCAGCAGGGTGGCGCGGAACACGGCGCGCACCGACCGATGAAAGGCGAGGCGGACCGGCCCGCGGGTGTTGTGCGCCTCGAAGAGCCGCACCACCACTCCCTCGCGATTGTCGGCAGGCTTGACCGTTTCGATCACCGCGCGGGGGCTTTCGCAGGTCACGAGGGGCGCCGAGCCCCCGCCGCCCTGGCCCGGCCCCGCGAAAACTCGCGGTGGCAGGTTGAGGGCATAGGCCTCCGCCCGCACCTCGACGCGGGTGTCGCCGACGTGGGGCAGCAGGGCATAGACGAAGCGGTGGTGCCCCTGGTCCGCGGTCGCGTCGGGCATGGTGGCCGACTTGATGAGCGAAAGCCGGAGCACGTCGCCCCGCACGTCATAACCGTACTTGCAGTCGTTCAGCAGAGCGACGCCGTAGTCACCTTCCGAGAGGTCCGCCCATTTCTGGGCGGGCACCTCGAACTGCGCTGCGTCCCAGCTGGTGTTGCGGTGGGTGGGCCGGTCGATCTGGCCCCACTGTATGTCGAATTCCGCCCTTGCGGCGCTGATGGCCACGGGGAAGGCTGCCTTCAGCAAAAGATGGGTTTCGTGCCAGTCCACCTCGGTGTCGAAATCGATGCGTGCCGAATGGCGCGACAGGCTGATCCGCTGCGTCAGCGAGGAACGCCGGAACGAGCGGGCCACCTCCACCGTGGCCCGCAGCGGGCCGGTTTCGGTTACCTGCATGCTGTTGAGCGCCGCGACGACCTCCCCCCGATCCTCGAAGAAGATATCGATATCCCAGGCATCCCAGCTGATGGGGCGATCCTCGAAGAGCTCGAGCTTGTTGGCGAGGCTGCCTTCCGCCAGAACCTCGCGCCCGGCACGCTTGTCGTGGATGCGCGTGAGCATCCCGTGAGGCCCGATCTCGACGCGAAGATGCGCGTTTTCCAGCACGGCCCCGCCTTCCGGTATCAAGGTTGCCGTTGCGCCCGGCCCGGGCTCGGGCGGTGCCTCGGCTGCGTGCAGGATGCGCGGAGAAAGCGGCGCAGCCGCCGGCAGTTCCACCAGAACGCCCCCGGCGACCTCCTGCTGCGGCAGGGGCCGGCCCGCCTCGGCAAACGGACCGGTGCCCGGGGGGAGCAGCGCATGTCGCGGGCCCGGCAGGGGTGCGCCGTCGAGCACCATCGCCGCGGCGCTCGAGGGGGCCAGAACGGCGGCCGCGCGCGTCAAGGCCGCCTCCGCAGCCGCGGTAATCGCCTCGAAATCGCGGGCGGCATCCTCGAAGACCTGCGGAATCGACGTGCCGGTGAGAATGTCGTGGAACTGAAGGGTGCAGAGCGCCTGCCAGGCCCCGGTGAGGTCCTCGGGAGGCTGCCCCGCGACCATCGCAAGCGCCATGGCCAGCTCGGTGTCGTGCAGGAGCGCCTCGGCCTTGCGGTTGGCACGTTTCATGCGGCCGTTCCCGGTGAGCACGCCCCGGTGCCCCTCGAGGTAGAACTCGCCTTGCCAGACCGGGAGCGGGGGCGCCTTTTCCTCGAGCGTCTCGAAGAAGCGGCGCACGGTCGACGGGGTGAGGCGGGGCGCACCTGGCATCGCCCGGTAGGCCTCGGCCTTGCGGATCAGCGCATCCGTCGGCCCACCGCCTCCGTCGCCGTACCCGTAGGCGATCAGCATGTCGCTCACCCGATCCTTGACGGTGTTGCGCGTCCAGGTGCCGATGACCTCCTCTGCGGTCAGATCGGACTTGTAGTTGGTGGGAAAGGGCAGGTGCTGGACCTCGCGCGGGGTGGTCAGGAACTGGGCGAGCACGCGGCTGCCGTCGATGCCCTCCCACCATGTCGTGGAGGCGGGCATCTGGTTGTACTGGTTCCAGTTGACCTTGTTGGTCACGAACCAGCGCAGGCCGGCCTGCACCATGAGCTGCGGCAGGCATCCGGGAAAACCGAAGGTATCGGGCAGCCAGAGTACCGGCGTCTCCGCGCCGGGGCCGAAACGGCTCTCGCAGAAACGGCGTGCGAGCACGATCTGGCGCACCAGCGCCTCGGGCCCGGGCATGTTGGCGTCGGGCTCCACCCACATGCCTCCCAGCACCTCCCAGCGGCCTTCGGCCACGCGGGCGCGGATGCCCTCGAAGATCTCGGGATGGTCGGTTTCCGTCCAGGCGTAGAGTTGAGGCTGGGTCTGGGAGAACCGGAACTGCGGGTGTCGCTCCATCAGCCGCAGTACGTTGGAATAGGTCCGCGCGTTCTTCTGGCGGATCTGCGCGACGGGCCAAAGGTAGGCGACGTCCATGTGGGCGTGGCCCACGGCATGCAGCGTGATGTCGAGCGGCGGCCCGGCCGCCTCGAGGCCTGCCACGAGCCGCTCGGTGGCGGGAGCGACGGAGGCGCGGAAGGCTTCCTCCATCGGGTCGCGTGTATCGAGAGCGAGAAAGGCCGCATCCAGCGCCGAGAGGATCGCATGCTTTTCCGGCCGGTCGTCGTGCAAGGCGCGGGCAAGATCCAGCGCCGTCTCGGCAAGGGAGAGGAACCCCTGAAGCTGCCGGTCGATGTCGATGACGACGCATTCCTTGAGGAACAGCCGGGTGTGGTCATCGGGGTCGGGCGGCCAGCCGGTGAGCCCGGTCCAGCCGTGAAGCAGCAACTCGCGTGGGCGCGCATCGGCCAGCTCGACCGGCACCTCGATGGTGTGGTGATAGCGGTCGGCCGAGGCGAGCGGGCGCCCGTCGATGTAGAGCAGCGCTTCGGGATGGGTGAAGATGTCGCCCGCCACGCCGAGCGGCAAGTGGAGCGCGGGGTTGCTCCAGCCGCGCGGAACGGCAAAGCGCGATCGCATCGCGAAATGCAGGTTCTGCTCGCCCCAGTAGCTGTTCCACTCCAGCACCTCGCCCGGTGCCTCGCAGGACCGTAGCGCGATATCCGGGGTGACGCGCGCATCGGGCAGCCGCTCAAGAACGAAGCGGTCCATCGGCACGCGGGCCAAGGCGATGCGGGGCGCGATCAGGCGGAGGCGTTGCGCGATCTTCTCGGCGGTAAGGCGCAGGCGATGCGACATCACTTCACCCCTGGCTGAGCGTGAAGCCGGGCACCGAACCGCGGTAGACCGTCTCGGGGCGCGCCGCGATCTCGTCGAGCCTTTCGAGCGCGTCCCGCGCGGCCTCGAAGGAGCCCCAGTCGCGGTCGAGTTCGGGCCAGGGGATAGAGTCGATCAACAGCCGGGTATACGGGTGCCGAGGATCCCCGATCACTTCCTTGGGCGGCCCGGCCTCGACCACGTGCCCGCGGTAAAGAACCATGACGTAGTCGCTCACGTGGTAGGCGGTCGCGAGGTCGTGGGTGATGTAGAGGATCGAGATGCCGTGCCGTTCCTTGAGGTCGTGGATGTTCTTGAGGATCGTCGCCCTGAGCGAGGCATCGACCATCGAGACCGGCTCGTCCGCGATCAGGAGCTTCGGCGAAAGCATGAGCGCACGGGCCACGATCAGCCGTTGCCGCTGACCGCCGGAAAGCTGGTGCGGGTAGCGGTCGAGAACGGTCTCGGGTGCGAGGCCCACCGCGCGGCAGGCCTCTTCCATCGCCGCGCGCGTGTGGCTGGCCCCTTCGCTCAGGCCGAAGCGCTCGAAGGGGAACCTCAGCGCATGGTTTACCCGGTAGAACGGGTTGAAGCAGGCATACGGGTCCTGGAAGACGGCCTGCACATCCTTTCGGAAGGCGAGTTTCTCGGCCGCGGACTGCGCGTAGACATCGCGGTTCCGGAACATGACCTCGCCCGTTGTGGGCGCGTTGAAGCCGAGCATCAGGCTGCCCAGCGTCGACTTGCCGGAGCCTGACTGCCCCACGATCGAGATGATCTGCGGCACCGCCCCATCGAGGCGGAAGCTCATGGGGTGCAGCGCGCTGACACCTCCATAGCGTTTGGAGGCGCTGCGAAGTTCGAGTAGCGGAGCCGTTTCCCGCCGCGCCGCGGCCGGCCGCGCCGGCGCCGGATCGAGAAAGCTCGCGCCTCCCACCAGCGGGACCGAGGAAATCAGCTCTTTCGTATAGGGGTGCTGCGGCGCCTCGATGATCTGGCGCGTGGGCCCGTATTCCACCAGTTCACCCTTCTTCAGCACGGCGATCTCATCGACCGATTGCGCCATGAGGCCCATGTCGTGGCCGATCAGGATGAGCCCGGCGCCGATGCGCGTCTGGGCCTGGCGAAGGGTTTGCATGACATGGCGCTGGGTGATGACGTCGAGCGCGGATGTGGGCTCGTCGGCGATGATGAGATCGGGCTCGAGGCAGGTGCCGATGGCGATGCAGACACGCTGCTTCATCCCTCCGCTGAGTTCGTGCGGGTAAAGCCGCGCGACGATCGCCGGATCGAGACCCACTCCGGCAAGTGCGGCATCTGAACGGGCCTTCAACTCGGCGTCCGAAAGCTTGCCCTCATGGGCGAGGATACCATCCCAGATCTGGTGCTCGACCCGCATCACCGGGTTGAGCGAATTCATGGCCCCCTGAGGGATGTAGGCGATCCTGGAGAGGCGCACATTGCGCATCTCCTCGTCCGACAATGCCAGCACGTCCGGCCGAGCGAGCGCGTTGAGCCTGATCCGACCGCCGGAAACGAAGCCGGGGGCGGCGAGCATCCGCATCGCGGCGAGCGCCGTCGTGGTCTTGCCCGATCCCGACTCGCCGATGAAGCCGACGCGGCGCCCCTTCTCGACCGAAAGCGTCACCCCGGTAACCGCATGAACCACACCCTTGGAGGTGGGAAAGTCGATGGAAAGGTCTTCAAGATCGAGGATCGACATGCGGTCAGAGCCTTCTCAGCCTCGGGTTCGACACCTCGTCGAGACCGAGGTTGATGAGCAGGAGCCCGATGAACATGATCGCCAGCAGCAGAGTGGGCATTCCCCACCACCACCAGAGGTTCTGGATCAGCGCGCCGGAATTGATCGCGTCGTAGATCACCCGGCCCAGCGTCGGCACCCGCTGCGGCCCGAGGCCCAGCACCTCGAGCCCCACCGCCGTGACGATGGACGTGGTGACGTTGGCGATGAACGATCCGAAAAGATAGGGCACGAGATTGGGCATCATCTCGCGGAACATGATGTGCCCCGTCGAAGCACCGGAAAGACGGGCCATCTGGACGTAGCCGGATTCCCGCATGGAGAGCACCTGCGCCCTGATCAGCCGCGTGGGCGATTGCCAGACGAAACCCGCGATCAGGATCGCCATGAGCGTGAGCGTGATGTCCCCGAAGGCTGCCTGCACCACCACGAGGATGAGAAGCGGAGGAATGGTGATCATCACGTCCGAGCCGACCCGGATCACGTCGTCGGTGCGCCCGCCGATGAACCCGGCCGAGAACCCGAGGAAGATGCCGATCGTCATGCCGATGAGCGAGGCCAGCACACCGACATAGAGGGTGTTCGGCGCGCCGACGATCAGGAGGGCGAGGATATCCTTGCCGGACACGTCAGTGCCCAGCGGGTGCGCCCATGTGCCGATCTGCCCGCGCATGTTCTCCACGCCCACAGGCCCTTGCCGGGGCATCCCGGCGCCGGTGAAGACGAGATCCGTTTCCCAGAAAAGGCGCCCGAGGATCCCCAGCGCGACGATCCCCAGCAGCAACCCCGCGCCCCAGATCAGCTTGGGATTGAGCCACGGATTGTCGAACCTGCGCATGCGCTTGCGCTGCGCCGCCGTCAGCCCGGCGGTGTCCGGCGCGGCGGTCTCGGGCACGGCGGCGTCGCCCGGAACGGGCGCAGACTGGTTATGCTCGCTCATGCCGGGGCGCTCCCGTGGCGGATACGCGGATCGATCAGCGGGTAGACGAGGTCCACGAGGAAGACCGCCAGCGCCGTCATCAGGATGATCACGAAGCTGACCCCCTGGATGACCGGGAAATCCTGGTCGAGGATCGCATCGTAGAGCAGCTTGCCCATGCCGTTGTAGGCGAAGATCCGTTCCACCAGGACCTGCCCCGCCACGAGCATCCCGATCTTGAGCGCGAAGGCCGTGATCTGAGGCAGGATCGCGTTGCGGATCATGTACCTGTAGAGGATGTAGCGCGGGCGAAGTCCCTTGGCCTTGGCCAGGGTGGTGTAGTCCTCCCCCTGCACGGTGATCATCAGCCCGCGCATGCCCAGCGCCCAGAAGCCGAAGGTGACCACCACGATCGAAAGCGCTGGCAGGAACCCGTGGTAAAGCACTGAGGCGGCGAATTCCCATGTCCAGCCGGGCTCCACGTTGAGCCCGTAGGCTCCCGTCAGCGGGAAAATCCCCAGCTGCGTGGAAAAGACGTACATGAGCAGGAGGCCCGAGAGGATCGGCGGGATCGATGTGAAGACCATCGCCGCCGGGATGGCCACCTTCCAGAGGCGCGGCGTGCGCTCCCAGACCATCAGTGCGCCGAGAAGATTGCCGATGAAGAAGGTGATGAGAAGCGACACCAGCATCAGCCCCAGCGTCCACGGCAGTGCGTTGGCGATGAGCGCGGAGACGGGCGTGGGAAAGTTCGCCGTCGAGATGCCGAAATCGAACGTGAGCGTGTTCCTTAGATAAAGCAGGTACTGCACGATCAGCGGCTGATCGAGGCCGAACCGCTCGCGAAGCTGGACAAGGATCGCGCTGGAGTTCTCCACCGAACCGCCGCCGGCGGCCATCCTGCCCAGCATCACGTCCACCGGATCCACCGGGCTGAGGCGCGGGGTGATCCAGATGAGCGTGGCCGCGATGAGCACGGTCAGCGCGAAGGTCACCAGCCGGTTGATCAGGTAGGATGCGGGGATGCGTCCCATCGGCCTGTCCTCGCTACGGTGCCGGGCCGCGGAAGGCGGCCCGGCCGTTTCGATTCCTCCCGGAAGCGGCTGGCGCCCGGGGGGCACCGCCCGCGGGGCTCGGCCCCGCGGACGTCTGCCGCGCTAGTCGGCCCGGGTCAGGTTGTGGATGATCTGATGGCCCGAGTTCCAGTGGAAGAAAGGGTGGTTGTAATAGTTGTCGTTCGACGGCCAGCCTTCCCAGTAGGTCGTATTGAACGGCATCAGCTTGTAGGCCTGCACCAGCGGAATGAACGGCATCTCGGCATCGAGATACTGGTAGGCCTCGGCCACCATGCCCGGTATCGCCGGATCGCCAAGCGGCATCGAGGCCATGGCGTTCACGATCTCCGAATAGGCTTCGGCGCCCGCGCTGTTCCAGCGCGCGGTGTTGTTGAAGCCGGGGCTGCGCTCGCCCACGGGCACCACATCGGCCACCGTGTAGCGGCCCATAGAGGCCCAGGGCTCGTTCACCGACCCGCAGCTGAGCCAGCTGTAGCTCATCTCGTACTGGCCGAAGGGCAGCACCTCGCCCCAGAAGACGCCGTTTTCGACCGGCACCGCGCGGGCATCAATCCCGGCGCGCTGAAGCTGTTCTACAACCATGTCGATCGTCCGGGTGTACTCGGTGGAGGCGGAGTTGACGTGGATCTCCACCGCCAGCGACTCGCCGTCCTTCTCGTAGTAGTCGCCGTTCCGGGTCCAGCCTTCCGCCTCGATCAGTGCCTGCCCCGCCGCAACGTCCGCTCCGGCCGGAAGGCCGTAGCCGGCGTCGACCACCGCGTCGATGAAGGGTTGCATCGAGCCGTATTGCGCGAACATCGTGACCGACGGAGTGGTCGCACCCTCGGCGGCGATATTCACGATCTGCGTCCGGTCGATCATGTGGGCAACGGCGCGACGCATGTTGGCGTTGTCCCAGGGGGCAACGGTGGTGTTGATCTCGAGCTGACGCGCGCAGGGATCGGCCACCGCATAGGGATAGTCGGCATACCAGGCCATCGCTGAGGGGTTCTGGGCCTGGATCGCCTCGAAAGTGCCGACCGAGAGGTTCTGCGCCGCGTCGAGCTGATTGGTCGCCATCAGCTGCGCGCGGCTCTCTTCTCCTCCGGACTCGAGGAACACCACCCTTTGCGGCTCGGGCAGGTCCATGAACCCGGTCGCAGCGCCCCACCAATCGTCGTTCCGGCTCCAGATCGCGCGGTTCGAGGCAGCGGATTCGAAGGTGTAAGGGCCGGTGCCGATCGGCGGAAAGAATGTGAAGGTTGCCGGATCGTCTGCCGCCGACCAGACATGCTCGGGCATGATCAGGAAGCTGCCGAAGATGCGGACACCGAAATTGTCGACCACGAACCGCGGGTTCGGCGCGGTGAGGGTGAAGCGCACGGTCAGGTCGTCCACCGCCTCGACGCTGGCCACCTGCCCGCGGATCGTGGCAACTTCCCGTGCGGTCAGTTCCTCGTTCTCGATCGCCATGTTCACCGTGAAGACGACGTCTTCAGCGTTGAATGCCTCGCCGTCCGACCACGTTACCCCGTCGCGCAGGGTAATGGTGAACTTGGTGGAGTCGGCGTTGCCCTCGTGGCCGATGGCCAGCCACGGATCGAGCTCTCCGGTTCCGTAGTTGAGGATGAAGAGCGGCTCCCACATCACCTGATGTGCGCCGTGCATGCGGCGGATGCCGGTGCCGTCGGTCATCCAGTTGAAGTTCTCGGGATCGCGGATCGTTCGGTCCAGATCGAAGATCACGGTTTCCTCGCGCGGCACGTCCTGCGCGCTTGCGCCGCCAGGCAGCGCGAGAGCGAAGGCCGCGCCGGCAAGAAGCGAAGTCCTGATGGATGTCATCGGTTGTTCCTCCCTTTGGTTTCCTGTTTTCCGCGGCAGCGCGCGGGCCTTTCGAACGCCTGCCGCCCCTCCCGGCGGCAGGGATCATCTCAGATAGTCCATCACGAGCACGCGGGTCGTTTCGGGGATGTCGGCCCGGCCGAGCCGGACGGTGTGCGCGCAGGCGAAATCGACGGCGTCCTCGCGGAAATGGGAGAGAAAGCTCTCGATCCACATCGTGTTGCGCGGACGGTAGGTGAGCGTGCGGAAGTGCATCGGGATCACGAGTTTCGGCCGCGCCCGGTGGATCATCTCCATCAGGTCCGGCAACTCGATGGTCAGATACCCCCCCGCGAGCGCCAGCAGGATGTCGGCATCCTTGAAAAACGCCTGCTGCGCCTCGGTGAGCGGATTGCCCACATCACCCATATGGGCAATCTTGAGGCCGTCCAGTGCGAAGCGGTAGATGCCATTCTGGCCCGGCACCTCGTGTTCGGGATGGCGATCCCACTCCGCCGCCTCGATCGCCTCGATGGCGAGCCCGGCCGCCTCGGCCCGACCGCCCGAGCGCGCGACATCCAGTGCATTCACCACGGCGGGCGCGCCGGGGATCAGGTCGGCCCGGCAGTGCGCGTCATCGTCATCCGACGAGATGATGACGAGATCGGCGCTCTCCCGGATGGGCGCGTAGCCGACGCCCTCAGGCGTGTAGGGATCGGTGATGACGGAACGGCCGGTGCTGTCCGTCAATCGGAATGCGGCGTGTCCGTACCAGGTGATCTCCATTCGGGCGAGCCTCACGAGAAATGGCAGGTGGTCTGGTGCGGCGCGCGGGTATGGCGCCGCCGGAGCTGTCAGTTGTTGCCCACCACATGCGGGCTTGTCGTACTGGTGATGTCGTCGTTCTCGGGGCGCGGGTGGTGGCGCCACAAACCGGTCGGATCGCTGCCGCGCGCGATGATCGCCTCGACGCCACGCGCCCAGGCCGGATCGGTGATCCGTACCTCCGGAGGACAATAGCGCAGGGTCAGCCCGCAGCGGCGGCGGCGGGAAAGATTGGCCTCGGAGCCGTGCACGAGCATGTCGGCATGAAGCGAGATTTGACCTGCCTTCAGCGAATTCGTGAAAGGCGCGCCGAAGCGTTCGGCGTTGGCGATGCCCTTGTGGAAGACGCTCCCCTCGCCCATTGCGGACGTCTCGATGGCGCCGCGATCGTGCGTTCCGGGAATGAATCGCATCGCCGCGTTCTGGGCATCCGCATCGTCGATCGCGAGCCAGACGGTCACCGTGCGCGCGGGGCTGAGTGCCCAGAAACTCGCGTCCTGGTGCCAGGGCACGCGCTTGGGGTCCCCGGGCCTTTTCGAAAGCACCGCGCTCGCCCAGCAGATGATGTCGTCGCCGATGATGTCTGCAACGTGATCGAGGATCGTCGGGTCGGTCGCGATGTCCCATATCCCGGCCATCCGGGCCTGGTAACAGTTGATCCCGTACCCCCCGGCCTCGCCCATGGCATCCATCAGGCCATCGAAATAGGCGCGAATGCGCGCGCATTCCGCACCGCTGAACACGTCGAACGGCTGCACGAAGCCGAAGGTGTTGTACTGCGTGATCTCCGCCTTGGTCAGGCGCCGCGCCCTTTCGGGGTCGGCGGGCCGGAATCCGAGTTCGAGCGTTTGCGCTGCATCGGCCATCGCGTGTCCTCCCTGCCGTGACGCTAGCCCAGAGCGCCCGTCCCGCGGAGACCCGTGCTTGACAAAAAGATATGCTATATTGATCTTTTTGCTGCCCGCTCTGCACCTGCAAAATAGGCGTTTTCCATGCGTCTTCCCCAGAAAATGTTCAGGATTGACACCTACCTCGATGCCGGGGAGGCCTTTCACTTCACCCGAAAGGAGGTGCCCGAGCAGCCGCCGCTCCTTCAGCATCACCACGACTACTTCGAACTCATGCTCGTGGAGCAGGGCCAGGTTCATCACTGGATCAACGGTGTCGAAGAGGTGCTGGAGCCAGGGCACATGGTGTTCCTCCGCCCACACGACAGCCACGCCCTTCAAGCCGTCGCGGGAACCGGGGCACGCATCCTCAACGTGATGTTCCGGGCCGAGACAGCGGTACATCTCGTCGGGCGCTACGGCGATGAGATCGCGGGACGGTTCTTCTGGCAGTCGGGCACCCTGCCCGTGACGCTCCGGCTACGGGGCCCGCAGCGCGAACGTGCGGTGAACGCGATGCTCAACCTGCAGACCAGCCACCGGGGCCTCGCGCGCATCGAGCATTTCCTCCTTTCGGTCATGACCCATGTGCTCGACGCGGCAGAGATCGTGGACGACAGAGCGCCGGCCTGGCTCCTCACTGCCTGCCGCGCGGCGCGGGAACCACGGGTCTTCCGCCGCGGCGCGGAGGGATTTCTTGCAGCGGCCGGGCGCAGCCCGGAGCATGTGTGCAGGCAGGCGAGGCGCTACCTCGGGCTGACACCGACGCAATACGTCAATCGCATCCGCATCCAGTACGCCGCGATGCTCCTGGCGGGAACCGATCGGGGCCTGCCCGACGTGGCCGCCGATTGCGGCTTCGAAAACATGAGCTATTTCCACCGCGTTTTTCGTGAGCAATACGGAACGACGCCGCGGGGCTACCGCATGCGCCACCGGCACGAGAGCCCCGCCGAAGCCCCGTTCTGAGCGAAACACCGCTGCGGAATCGGCGTGGCTTCATCCAAACGGTCAAGAAACCGGAGCCAAGTCTGCGCCGGGCAGACCGAGCCGCGGCCGGGTGCATGCCGCGCAGGAGACCTCCACGCGCCATGAGCCCGGGCCCCATCCGCTCCTTCGGGCGACCAGAGAATTCACTCCCGCGAGCGCAGATGACATCGATGTCATGACATCGGTGTCATAAACCGAGTCGGGAGGAGTATGCATGGTAACGCTCAATGACGTTGCCAGATCGGCCGTTGTCTCGCTCAAGACGGCGAGCCGGGTGATGAATGGCGACGGGCCAGTCGGTAAGGCCACGCGCGAGAACGTGGAGGCCGCCATGCAGGCGCTCGGCGATGTTCCCTCCTCCGGCGGCGCGCGCGCTGCGCTCGGCCAGGTCGGGGCTGATCGGGGCGGTCTCCGGGGCGATCTCGGACACCGACGAGAACCCGCTGCTCGCAGGCCTTCCCGAGATCCATATCCTGCGCGGCATCCATGACGTGCTCGACGCGCGAGGCCTGACGATCCTGCTGACCGATACCGGCGGACGTGCGGACGCGGCGCCTCGGCTGCTCAGGGCACTCGACCAGCACCGCGTCGACGGCACGATCTACGCTGCGCCCAATCACCGGCAGGTCGCACTGCCGCCGCCCACATCGGTGGCCGCGCCGCTGGTGGTCGCCAACGGATTTGCCGACGAAAGCACACCTTCCGTCACGCCCGACGACTACACGGGACACCGCGAACTCGTCGAAGGGCTGATCGACCGAGGGCACCGCCGCATCGCCTACCTTCAGCTTCCCCACGCCCTGCTCGCGACCCGCCACCGAACCCGCGCCTACGAAGACGCCCATCGCGCCGCGGGCATACCGCTCGATCCGAAGCTCGTCGTCGAGGCAGACCGCGGAGATTGCGATGCAGAAGCCCGCACGGCCATGCTGCAACGGGCCATCGAAGCGGTGCTGGCCAGCACTGCGCTACCGACGGCGATCTGCTGCGGCAACGACCGGATGGCGCTGGCCGTCTACGGCATGCTGCGCGCCCGCGGCCTGCGCATTCCCGAGGATATCTCGGTCGCGGGGCTACGACGACTACCGTCTGATTTCCAAGACGCTCTCCCCCCCGCTCACCACGGTCGTCCTGCCCTTCCGCGAGATCGGCCGACAAGCTGCCCTGCTGCTGACCGAACCGAATATGGAGCGCGGCCGGGTCTGCGTGCCGGGCCCGCTCCACTGGCGCGAGAGCGTCGCAACGATCACCTGATCTGCTTTGCCACCAAGAGAGGATTCACGGATGGCAAGAAAGACACTTCCGCTCACCACCGCGCTCGGCCTCGGTTGGGCCGCGACGGCGCAGGCCCAGACCGAATTCGGGATGTGATAGTACGGCGCCGGCAACGAGGTCGAAAGCCGGATCATCAACCGGATCGTCTTGGACTTCAACGAAAGCCAGGCGGACTGGACGGTCACGCTCGAGAGCTTTCCGCAAAACTCCTACAACGACAGCGTCGTCGCGGGTGCTTTGGCGGGCAACCTGCCCTGAATCCTCGACGTGGACGGCCCGGTGATGCCGAACCGGGCGTGGTCGGGCTGCATCCAGCCGCTTGACATCGACGAAAGCCGCATTGCCGATTTCCTGCCTGGCACCAAGGGCATATGGGACGGCGAGCTCTATTCGATCGGCCTGTGGGACGCCGCCGTCGCCATGGTCACACGCCGCTCCCATCTCGAGGACAACGGCATCCGGGCCCCGACGCTGGACGAGCCATGGACGAAGGACGAGTTCATGGGCGCGCTCGATATGCTGAAGGCTACCGGTGAGTTCGAGTACCCCTTGACGTCGGCATGGCCCGGACCGGCGAGTGGTATCCCTACGCCTTCTCGCCGTTCCTCCAGTCCTTCGGCGGCGACATCGTCGACCGAGCGACCTACCAGACCGCCGACGGTGTGCTGAACGGCGATGCGGCGATCGCGTTCGGGGAATGGTGGCAGTCGCTCTTCGAGGAGGGCTACACGCCCGCCACGAGCCAGGACCCGGCGGACCGCGACAACGGCTTCGCCGAGGGCAAGTACGCCATCACCTACAACGGCAACCGGGCGGCACTGAACGCGCTGTCGCAGTTCGACGACACGATCTTCCTGCCGAACGTCGATTTCGGCGAGGGTCCGAAGATCGGTGCTGCGTCCTGGCAGTTCGGCCTCTCGTCGAGCTGCGAGCATCCCGAGGGCGCGAACGCGTTTATCGAACACGCCCTGCACGACGAATGCCTCGCCGAGTTCTCCAACGGCATCGGGCTCATCCCGCCGACGCCTGCCTCGGCAGCGATGACCGAAAACTATGCCGAAGGGCGCACGATGGTGGCGTACTTAGTGCTGTCGGCCCGGCAGGCTCTCATCGGCCCTGTGACGCCCGGCTACGTGGTGGCC
>CAYXOX010000032.1:0-9626 GCA_964466745.1 uncultured Rhodobacterales bacterium | reverse complement strand
GCTGTCGGCCCGGCAGGCTCTCATCGGCCCTGTGACGCCCGGCTACGTGGTGGCCGCGAAGATCTTCGAGAAGGCGCCGGCCGACATCGCCAACGGCGCGGACGTCGCCGACACGCTCGATGCCGCGGTCGACGAGTTCGAGGCCGAAATCGAGCGCAACCAGGGCTACGGCCACGACGGCTGATCCGTGACGGGCCGGGGGTGGAGACGCCCCCGGCCCTCTCGGGCAAAGGGGGGACCGCGCCGATGGCAAGCAGACTGACCATATCGAACCGCGCGGGCCGGGGCTTTGCCATGCCCGGATTCGGGCTGATCGCGGTGTTCATCGTGCGGCCGTTCTTCTTCGCCTTCCATTTCTCGCTGACGAACCAGCGGCTCATTCCCCGAGCCCCACCGAGTTCGTAGGCCTCGACAACTCTCGTAACCTGCTCGGGCTCGCCATCATCACGCTGGAGCCAGAGCGGGACGACGCGGGGCAGATCCTGCGCGACGCGGATGGTGCGATCGAGTACCCGCGCGTCCGCACGATCACCCGCTCGGACGACGTCCCCCAGTATCGCGGCATGAGCGAGTGGTTCCGCTGGCAATCGGGCGAGACCGCCCGCATCGTTATCGCGCGCGACGTGGGCTTCTTGAACGCTCTGGTGAACACCTTTCTCTTCGTGCTGGTGGTCGCCCCCAGCAGGCGGGCCTCGCCCTCGCCCTGGCGCTGCTGATCAACCAGCGACTGCGCGGGATCAACGCGTTCCGGACCATCTATTTCATGCCCGTCGTCGTCTCCATCGTCGTTGTCTCGCTGCTTTGGCGGTTCATCTACGACGGCAACGACGGGCTTCTGAACAACATTCTTTCCGCAATGGCCTTCAGTGCCTTCGAAGGACGCGACTGGTTGGGCGATCCCTCGACCGCGCTGTGGTCGATCATGACCATGTCGATCTGGCAGGCCGTCGGCTTTCACATGGTGATCTGGTTTTCGGGCCTGCAGACCATCAGCCCCACCCTCTACGAGGCCGCGGAGATCGAAGGCGCCAACCGCTGGCAGGTCTTCCGCTACGTGACATGGCCGGGCCTGCGCAATACCGCTGTCCTGATCCTGATCGTCATCACGATGCAGTGCTTCGCGCTCTTCGCGCAGATCGACGTGATGACCAATGGCGGGCCGCTCGACAGCACCCAGACGCTGGTCTTTCAGGCGGTGGAACGCGGTCGGGCTGACGGTCTTCCTCTTCGTGCAGGATTTCCGCGATCTGCCGCGCGAGCTGATCGAGGCCGCCCGCGTGGAAGGCGCCACATGGTTCCAGATCTACCGGCGCGTCGTCATGCCGCTGGCCGGACCGGTGGTGGCGACCGCCGCGATCCTCAAGTTTCTCGTGATGTACAACCAGAATCACTGGCCGTAGATCGTGGTGCAGAAGGAAAGCGTGCGCGCTGTGATGGTCGGCCTCGGCTATTTCTTCCAGCTTCAGGTCGCCCGGGGCGAGGTCATGGCCTGCCTGGCCGACATCACCCTGCCGGTGCTGGCCTTCTACCTGGTGCAGCAACGCGCCTTCATCGCCTCAATCGCATCGACCGGAGCAAAGGGCTGATGTCTCTCTCACTCGACGATCACTGGATCTGGGACAGCTGGTACGCCCATGACGGCGACCGCTGGCACGGGTTTTTCCTCAAGGCGCCCAAATCCATCGGCGACCCGGAATTGCGCCACTTCAACGTAAGCGTGGGCCATGCGGTCAGCGACGATCTGACGACATGGGAGCATCTGGGCACCTGCCTCGCGCCCGCGCAGCCGCCCTCCTGGGACGACTACACCACCTGGACGGGCAGCGTGGTGCATGGTGACGACGGGCTGTGGCACCTCTTCTACACCGGCACCAGCCAAGCCGAAGATGGGCTCTACCAGAGGATCGGGCATGCCACCTCGACCGATCTGCACGACTGGCAGCGCGTGGGGGACGGGCTCTGCCTCGATCTCACGGGACCGGCTGCCGAAAGATACGAGGCCGGTCTTGCGCGGAGCGTCTGGCACGACCGGGCCATGCGCGACCCCTGGGTGATGCGAGACCCCGACGGCGCCGGCTGGCTGATGTATTTCACCGCGCGCGCGCCGGGCATCGCCGAGCCCAACGCCGCCGGCGCCATCGGGCTTGCCACCTCGCCGGACCTCGTTCGCTGGACCCTCGAGCCGCCGGTGTTCGTGGGCGGCTACGGCCAACTCGAAGTGCCGCAGGTGTTCTCGCAGGGCGGGCGCTGGTATTGCCTCTTCTGCACCGCCGCCGAGCACTTCTCCAAGGAACTCGCCGAAGCGACCGAGGGCGGACCGGTGACCGGCAACCACTACCTGATCGCCGATCACCCGCGGGGGCCATGGCGCGTGGCGCCCGGCTTCCTCGACGGTTCGCTTCCCTGCGTGCGCTATGCCGCGCGGATCGTGGAGACGTCCGAAGGCTTGCAGATCATCGGATTCTCGGATCGGCCGCGCGGAGAATTCGTCGGGCAACTGCTCGACCCTCAACCGGTCCGCGCCGATCCCGACGGCTACCTGCGGATTACCCCCGCGCACCCAGCGGAGTAGGGCAATGGCCAACGTCAGATTGAGGAACCTGCGGAAGAGCTTCGGCTCGGTCGAGGTCATCAAGGGCGCCGACATCGACATCGAGGACGGCGAGTTCGTTGTTTTCGTCGGCCCCTCGGGCTGCGGCAAGTCCACGCTGCTGCGGATGATCGCGGGGCTGGGGGACATCACCTTCGGAACGCTCGAGATCGACGGAACGGTCGTCAACGAAAAGGTGCGTCCTGCTGACGGAACGGCTGGGCAGCGAGACGGTGATCGAGATCGCGCTGAAGAACGACGCCAGGATCACCGCGGCGATCTCGGAAGACCGCGTGCTGCCCCCCGGCGAGGAAATCGGCCTGACCTTCGATCCGGCGCAGGCGCATCTCTTCGCGCACGAGGAAAGGGGATACACAGCTTATTGACCGCGGGCGGCGGCCGCTGGCGAAGCGCACGCCCGCAGGCCGCGCCGCAGCCCGGGAGTGCTGGCCTCAGGCGCTCGCCCCGGCTGCCTTGCGGCCCTCGGCCGCCCAGATCGCCCCGCGGCGGATCATTTCGGTGACCTGCGGGATCTTGAGGTCGTCGAGTTCGTGGCCGATCGAGCAGTAGAAGACGCGCCCCCTGTCCCACCGGCGCGTCCAGGTCACCGGCATCACGGTGCCTTCGATCCACCACAGGTGCTCGCCCGAAAAGGTGGTGGTCGCGAGCACCGTGTTCGATGGATCGACCAGCATGTAGTACTGTTCGGAACGTATCCGGAAGCTGCCTATCCCCTGCACGAGCGGGTGGTCGGGCCGGCAGATCGTCACGTCGTAGTCGATATAGTCTTCGCGCGGTTGCAGGTTGTCGGGCCAGCCCGGCGGATGTGCCACGAACTGCCCGCCGATCAGGAAGTGGTAGGTGGGCCGGTCGCGGAACGCATCGCCCATATGCCCGTGCCAGCCCGCCAGGCCGCAGCCGTTCCCGACGATTCGCAGCAGGCCATCCTCCTGCCGCTTCGTCATGTTTCCGAACTCCTCGCGGTGCCCCGACCGCGCAGACGACCAGATAGGCGTGATGAGATCGAGATCGGCGAGCGCCTCGGGCCGCTCCAGCGGTTCGAGTGTTTCGTGGATATCGACCTCGAAGCCGTTGGCCTCGAGAAGGAGCCGGTACCAGTCGGCGAAATGCAGGGGAGCGTGCCCTTCCCACCCGCCGACGAAAAGTGCTGCCTTCATCCTGTCGCCTCCCGCATGAACCCGAGCATCGAAGCCATGTCGCGACCGCCATAACCGGCGTCTTCTGCGCGGCGCAGCTGGTCCAGCGTTGTCTTGGCCTGGGGCATGGCCGTGCCCAGCTCCCGCGCCAACTCCGCCGTCACTTCCATGTCCTTGCGCGCGAGGGAAACCGTGAAGGTCACCTCGTGGGCCGCCTCGTCGAGATAGAGCGGCCGGCGGTAGCTCAGCATCGGTGCGGCGGCAGCGCTGTTCTCGATCACGTCGAAGGCTGCCTCGGGCGCGATACCGGCGGCCTCGGCCAGCGTGAGCGCTTCGGCGAGGGTCTGGTTCAGGCCGTGGATCAGCGCGTTGACGGCGAGCTTCATCGTCGCTCCCGCGCCTGGCGCGCCTAGGCAGATCGTCTTGCGCCCCATCGCATCGAGCAGCGGGCGCAGCGGATCGGCGGTGTGCTCCGAGCAGCCGGCCATGATGAGAAGTTGCGCCCGGGCCGCCGCAGCCGTCGCGCCGGATACCGGGGCGTCGATCACCTTGGCACCCTCTGGCGCGGCGCGGACCAGCTCCGCGACATGCCCGGGCGACAGTGTGCCCATTTCGAGGAAGACACGCGCACCGGGCGCGGCGAAGAGCCCATCCGGGCCAAGATGCACGGCTTGCGAGGCGGCATCGTCCGCCAGCATGGTCACGACCACCTCCGCACCTTCGGCGAGCGCGCGGGGGTGCGGCGCGGCCTGGCCGCCAATCTCGCCGGCCAGGGTTTCGGCCTTGTTTGCCGAGCGGTTCCAGAGGGTCACCTCGTGACCGGCGGCCGCGAGGTTGCGCGCCATCGGAAGTCCCATCCGGCCGAGACCGGCAAAGCCCACGCGCATCTCAGGCAACCTTGTCGCCCGCGATGCCTGATATCGCCTGGATCAGGCTGTCCTCCGTCACCTCATCGGAGGTGAACTCGCGCATGACCCGGCCCGAGTACATCGCCACGATCCGGTCGGAGACGTGCAGCACCTCGGGCATCTCCGAACTGATCACGATGACCGCGTATCCCTGGGCAGCAAGATCGCGGATCAGGTTGTGGATCTCCGACTTCGAGCCCACGTCGATCCCGCGCGTGGGCTCGTCGACGATCAGCACCTCGGGCCGCATCGAGAGCCACTTTCCAATCACGATCTTCTGCTGGTTGCCGCCCGAAAGGTTCCCCACGGTCTGCCGCCAGCCGGGCGTGCGGATGTCGAGCTTGTCGCGGTACTGGTCGAAGATGGCGATCTCCGCGCCGTCCGAAACGAAGGGCCCGGCGGTGAGATCGCCCACCTGCGGCAGGGTCATGTTGTCCCGGCAGTTCATGCCCAGCACGAGGCCCTGCCCCTTGCGGTCCTCCGGCACCAGGGAGATGCCGAGCCGGATCGCGTCGACCGGGCTGGAAATGCGCACCTCCTCTCCGCCGAGCAGGATCTGGCCCGCGGAGGGCTCGCGCAGGCCGAAGATCGTCTCTGCGATCTCGGTACGGCCGGCCCCGACCAGCCCGTAGAAGCCCAGCACCTCCCCGCGGCGCACCGAGAAGCTCACATCGCTGAAGAGCGTCCCGCAACTCAGCCCGCGCACCTCCAGCGCGACCTCGCCCATCTCGTGGTGGCTCGTGTTGCGCGAAAGATCGAGGCTGCGGCCGATCATCAGCCGGGTCACCTCGTCTTCCTCGGTGGCGGCGGTTTCGAGCGTTCCGCGATACTGGCCGTCGCGCAGAATGCTGATGCGATCGGTGATCTTGAAGATCTCCTCCATCCGGTGCGAGATGTAGATGATGCCCACGCCGCGGGCCTTCAGATCGGCGATCACCTCGAAGAGCACCACCTTCTCCGCGTCGGTGAGCGAGGCTGTGGGCTCGTCGAAGATCACCGCCCGCGGATCTACCGTGAGTGCGCGCGCGATCTCCACCATCTGCTGGTTCGCGATCGAAAGATCGCCAACCCGCGTGCGTGCCTCGAAACCCACGTTGAGCGTCTTCAGGATGGCATCCGTTTCGGCATAGAGCTTCGTCCAGTCGACCCGGCCGAGGCTCTTTCGCGGCAACTCTCCGAGGAAGATGTTCTCGGCGACGGAAAGCTCGTCCGCGAGGCTCAGCTCCTGGTGAATGAACACCACGCCGCGCGACTTCGCCTGCAGGGGCGATGTCATCACGGTGGGCTCCTCACCGACGAAGATCTGACCGGCATCGGGCTGGTAGAGCCCGCCCAGAACCTTCATCAGCGTGGATTTTCCGGCACCGTTCTCGCCCATCAGCGCGTGGACCTCCGCGGGCAGCACGCTGAAGGAGACGCCGTCGAGCGCCTTCACGCCCGGGAATGTCTTCACGATGCCTTCGAGGCGAAGAACGGGGGATGGTCCGGTCATATCTTCAATTCCTCCTTGCCGGAGCGGTTGAGCTGCCGGTCGAGAAACAGGACCGCGATGAGGATGAGCCCGATCACCAGGTTCACCGTCTCGGTATCGGCCCCGATGTGGCCCAGCCCCTTGCGCAGCAGCTGGATCGCGATGACACCGCCGAGGGTGGAGATGATCGAGCCGTAGCCGCCGCTCAGCTTGGTGCCGCCGAGAACGACGGCGGTGATGGCCCAGAGCTCGTAGAGCATCCCGTCATTGGGGTTCACCGAGCCGCTTTCGGAGTAGAACACCACCGCCGAAAGCGCCGCCAGAAACCCGATGAAGACGAAGTTGAGCACGAAATGGGGCCCCACGCGAATGCCCGCGTTCACCGCCGCCTCGCGATTGTTGCCGATGGCATAGGCGTTTCGCCCATGCACGGTGCGCGTCATGATCAGCCAGGCGACGAGCACCACCCCCAGCAGGAACCAGGTTGCCGTGTGCAGCCCGAGGAACTGCGCCTCGGCGAAATCCACCAGCGTCCAGTTGAGGTGGCTGGTGGGCTGCTCGCCGTTGTACATGAACACCAGCCCGCGATAGCCGAGCATCGCGCCGAGCGTCACGATGAACGCGTCCACCCCCGTTTTCCACACGATCAGCCCGTTGATGGCGCCGAGCACCGCGCCCGTCAGCAAGGCGAGCGTCCAGCTCACCGGGATCACCCAGTTGCCCAGGCCCGCGAAGATCGGCCATGTCATGCTGTCCAGCAGAACGATCGCGGCAAGCGCGAAGGTGGCCCCCACCGAAAGGTCGATGTTGCCGTTGATCATCACGATGGTCATGCCCACTGCGATGATCCCGATGGGCGCGGACTGCTTGAGCAGCAGCAGCATGTTGTCGAAGTCCATGAACGCCTTGTCGGACACCGAGAGGAACTGCCCCGCGATCGAGAAGAAGGCCAGTTCGAGCACGATGAAGGCCCAGATCGCGCCCTGCTTGATGAGGTCTGCACGCTTGTCGGCGGTCATGTCGGGGCCTCCTCAGGCAATGGGCGACCAGAGCCGCCCGCGCTTGGCCGCGATGTCGAGCCAGACCGCGAGAATGATGATGATCCACGTCACGACGTACTGGACGTAGAAGGCGAGGCCGATGAGCAGGAGCCCGTTCTGGATGAAGCCGAGGATCAGCACGCCGATCACCGTCTTGAAGATCGTCCCCGAACCGCCGAGGAGCGACGCGCCGCCGAGGATCACCGCCGCCAGCACCTCGAGTTCCATGCCCTGGCCCACGGTGTTCTGCGAGCCCATGGAGCGGCTTGCCTGCAGGAGGCCGGCAACGGCCACGCAGAAGGCCGAGATGATGTAGGTGAAGAAGACCACCCGCGCGCGTGGGATGCCCGAGAAGGTGGCCGCCTTACCGCTGCCACCCACCGCGTAGACCTTCCGGCCGAAGGGTGTCTTGGCCAGCATGAGACCCAGGACCGCCGCCAGCAGCGCGAAGACGAGTATCGGCACCGGGATGCCCATGACCGCGCTCTGGCCGAACACGCCGAACCACGTGCCGTCCTTGTCGGCGATATCCATGTTCTTGCCGCCGGAGTAGGTGAGCGTGAGCCCGTGTATCGCCGAGAGCATGCCCAGCGTGACGATCAGGGAATTGAGTTTCAGGTAGCCCACGAGGAAGCCGATGAAGGCCCCGAGCGCCAGCGTCATCGCGAACATCGCAGGTATCGCGAGCGCCGGGCCGAGCTTGTCGTGCAGATCCAGCACGACGATGGTCGAGAACGACATCATCGAGCCGACCGAGAGGTCGAGGTTGCCGCCGATCACCACGAAGGTGACGCCCAGCGCCATGACCCCGAGAATGGCCGAAGACCGGATCACCCCGGCGACGTTGTCGATATCGATGAAGCGCGGATTGGCGAAGGCGAACCCGATCATGAAGATCGCGAAGGCCACGATGATGCCCTGCTTGGCGAGAAGCCTGCCAAGATCGCTCCGTGTCAGTTCTGCCATGTTCCCCTCCCCCGGCCTTGCGCCCGCGCGGTCAGACCAGTGTCATGCCTCCATCGATCATCACGATCTGGCCCGTCATGTAATCGCTCTCCCGCGACGCGAGGAACGTTGTCGTCCCCACGATGTCGGCCGGGGTTGCAACGCGCCCACGCAGGATGCCGGACGCGAACTCCTCCATCGCCTGGCCGGGGCGGTCCGCCGCGCCGATCTCCATCAGGTCGCGGTCTACCTGCTCCCACATCTCGGTGGCGACGACGCCCGGCGCGAACCCCGTGACCGTGATGCCGTGCTTGGCAAGGTCGCGGGCGCCAGACTGGGTAAGCGATACCACGGCCCACTTGCTCGCGCAGTAGGGGGCAACGTTGTCGAACCCCTGCCGGCTGGCGATGGACGCGGTGTTGACGATCTTTCCGCCATCGCCCTGCGCGATCATCTGGCGAGCCGCCTCCTGCATGCCGATCAGGCAGCCGAGCGCATTGACCCCCATGATGAAGTTCCAGTTGTCCTCGGTGACGTCGAGAAAATTCATCGGCCGGTTCACCCCGGCGTTGTTGAAGGCGACATCGAGCCGCCCGAAGCACTCCACGGCGTGGGCGATCATGGCCTGCACCTCGGCGCGCTCGGTCACGTCCACGGCCGCGTGGGCGACGCGCGCGCCCGAGGCATGGGCGCGCGGTTCGTTCGATGCCGCAACCTGCGCCGCCTTGGCGCCATCGAGATCCGCGAAGCAGACGTTGGCACCCTCGTCCAGCAACGCCTCGCCGATGGCGCGGCCGATGCCTTGTGCCGCTCCCGTCACGATGCAGGAGCGTCCGGAGACCCGGCTCATGGCGTCTCTCCCAGGAAGGTTGGTTTCCGCGTCGGACGCGCGCAGGACCGGCCGGCCGCTGCGCGCGCCCTCAGGTTACCGATCAGAAGACGGGCTTGGTGAACTCGTCCATGTTTTCCTGGGTGATCTTCGGCGTATCGAAGTAGTTCAGGAACGGCACGTCCTTGCCTTCGAGCACATCGATTGCAGTGCGCAGCGCCGCCTCGGCATCGTCCACAGGCGACTGGTAGATCGAGCCCCAGTATTCCCCGGCGGCCATCGCGTCGTAGCCCACCGCGAAGTTGGTGGCGCCCACGAAGGTGATACCGTCGACGCGGCCCGCGGCGCGCGCGGCGTTCAGCGCGCCGACGCCCATGTTGTCGTCGCCGGAATAGACGCCGTCGATGTCATCGTACTTGACGAGGAATGCCTCCATCACCTGCTGCGATTTCTCGCGGTTCCAGTCGCCGGGCTGCGTCTCCATGAGGGTCACGTTCGGGCACACCTCCGGCAGGCGATCCTCGAAGCCCTTCGCGCGCTCGATCGCCGTGGTGTAGCCCGGCTGGCCGGAGATCTGGACGATCTGCGCCTCGTCCTCGATGCCGAGCTCCTTGAAGCGGTCGCACATGATTTCGGCCGAGCGCGCCCCCTGGGTGATGTTGTCGGGCCCCGAGAAGGAGGCCACG
>CAYXOX010000031.1:0-25162 GCA_964466745.1 uncultured Rhodobacterales bacterium | reverse complement strand
CGGCAAGGGCAACGCCTCGCGCCCCGACGCCCTGCGCGAGATGGTCGAGGCCGGGGCCTGCGCGCTGAAACTGCACGAGGACTGGGGCACGACGCCCGCGGCCATCGACTGCTGCCTGTCGGTCGCCGACGCGATGGACGTGCAGGTGATGATCCACACCGACACGCTGAACGAGAGCGGCTTCGTCGAGGACACGATCAAGGCCATCGGCGGCCGAACCATCCACGCCTTCCACACCGAGGGGGCAGGGGGCGGGCACGCGCCCGACATCATCAAGGTCTGCGGGCTGCCCAACGTGCTGCCCTCGTCGACGAACCCGACGCGCCCCTACACGGTGAACACGCTCGAAGAGCATCTCGACATGCTCATGGTCTGCCACCACCTCGACAAGTCGATCCCCGAGGACGTGGCCTTCGCCGAGAGCCGCATCCGCAAGGAGACGATCGCGGCCGAGGACATCCTGCACGACATGGGCGCCTTCTCGATCATCGCCTCCGACAGCCAGGCGATGGGGCGCGTGGGCGAGGTCATCATCCGCACATGGCAGACGGCCCACAAGATGAAGGTGCAGCGCGGGCGGCTCGCCGAGGAAACCGGGGAGAACGACAATTTCCGGGTACGCCGCTACATCGCGAAATACACGATCAACCCGGCCATCGCCCACGGGCTTTCCGCGCATATCGGTTCGATCGAGGTCGGAAAGCGCGCCGATCTCTGCCTCTGGGCGCCGGCCTTCTTCGGGGTGAAGCCCGAGATGGTGCTTATCGGGGGCACCATCGCGATGGCCCAGATGGGCGATCCCAACGCGTCGATCCCCACGCCCCAGCCCGTCTACTCGAGGCCCATGTGGGGTGCCTACGGCCGTTCGGTGGAGGCTTCGGCGATCATCTTCGTCAGCCAGGCCGCGCAGGCGGCGGGGGTGGGCAAGAGCCTCGGCCTCGCCAAGCAGACAGTGGCGGTGGCGGGCACGCGCGGGATCGGCAAGGCCGACATGGTGCTCAACGACCGCACGCCGCATGTGGAGGTGAACCCCGAAACCTACGAGGTCCGCGCCGACGGCGAGCTTCTCACCTGCGAGCCGGCCTCCGAACTGCCGATGGCGCAGCGGTATTTCCTGTTTTGACCGGCCGCCGGCGGGCACACCGGGCGCTCCGCGCGTCCGGCCCCGCCGTCGGAGCGCACGGGCCTTGCGCCGGGCGCATCCCGGACTTGCGAAACTCACGCTACACGAGGCAACGATGCTGACCTATCTCGGACGCCATGGGAGGACACGTCACCCTTTCCAAGGAGAGACCTGTCATGGCCGATGCAACCTATGCCTACCATCCGCGGCCGGGATTCCTCGCCCGCCTCGGCGAAAAACTCATGCGCGCCCGGGAGCATTCGCTCAACTGCCAGGGTCGCGTGGAGGAAATCGCCCGGCTGAAGGCGATGGACGACACCGCGCTCGCGGCGCGGGGGCTGCGCCGGGAAGATATCACCGCGCACGTCTTCCGCGATCTCTACTACCTCTGACGCGCGGGGGCAGGGCATGAGCGCCCTGCCGGTTGCCCGGTCGCTGGCGCCGTCCGAAGGGGCCGGCGACAGTATCGCGCTCAGCTACGAGGCGCGCCTCGTGCGCCGCAAGCGGCTCACCTCCGAGGCCGGCCGTGCCTTCCTCGTGGATCTGCCCGAGGTGGTGAGCGTCGACGAAAGCCAGGCCTTCGCGCTAGATGACGGCAGCCGCATCGCTGTGCGCGCGGCGCCCGAGGCGCTGCTGCGCATCGAGGGGCCCGACCTGCCGCGCCTCGCCTGGCACATCGGAAACCGGCACACGCCTTGCCAGATCTCCGTGGGGCACCTTCTCATCCGTGAGGATCACGTTCTGGAGGGGATGCTCTCGGGGCTGGGCGCCCACATCGCGCGGATCGTTGCGCCGTTCACGCCGGAGGGCGGCGCCTACGGGCATGGGCGCACGTTCGGGCACAACCACGGGCACGGGCACGGGCATGATCATGATCATGATCATGCCCGTGATGGTGACGGCGGGCACCACCATGCACATGCCGGCGAACACGGCCACGGGCCCGCGCACGACCACGGCCACCATCACGCGAACCCCGGCGCCCACGGCGAGGGTGAGCCTCAAGGCGACAAGGGCGGAGCGGGCGATGAGCACCGCTGACCGGCTGGTCCTTGCCCAGTGGCTCTCGCCGGCCTTCCCGCTCGGTGCTTTTGCCTATTCGCACGGTCTGGAGACGGCCGTCGCCGAGGGCACCGTGCACGATGCCGAGACCGCCTTCGGCTGGATCCACGAGGTGATCCGCTTCGGCTCCGGCCGGGTCGATGCCGCGCTTCTCTGCCTTAGCCGCGCTGGGGAGGATGTGGACGCCACCGCCCGCGCCCTCGCCGCTTCGGCCGAGCGGCTGGAGGAGGCGGAAGCGCAGGGCCGTGCCTTCGTGGAGACGCTGGCGCGCACCCACCCAGAGCGCGCCCCGGCCGGTGAATCCGCCGCGCCCGGGGGCTCGGCACCGGTTCCGCTTCTGCCCGTGGCGGTGGGCGAGGCCGCGCGCGGGCTCGCGCTGGGCGCCGAGGAGGTCGCCGCGCTCTTCCTGCAGGCCTTCGCCTCCAACCTCGTTTCCTGCGCGGTGCGCTTCGTGCCCCTGGGCCAGGCGGAGGGGCAGGCCACGCTCGCCCGCCTGCAAGGCGCAATCCTCGCAGCCGCCGCCGAAGCCGCGCGCGACGGCGCGGATGCCCTTGCCTCGGGCACCCCGGCGGGCGACCTTCACGCCATGCGCCACGAAACCCTTCAGCCGAGGATCTTCCGCACATGAAAAGCCCCAACGGCCCGCTCCGCGTCGGGATCGGCGGCCCGGTCGGCGCAGGCAAGACGACCCTGACCGAGGCGCTGTGCCGGGCGCTTTCGCCCCGGTTCTCGGTCGCCGTGATCACCAACGACATCTACACACGCGAGGATGCCGAGTTCCTGATGCGGGCGCAGGCGCTGCCGCTGGAACGCATCAGGGGCGTCGAGACGGGGGGATGCCCCCACACCGCCATCCGCGAGGACGCTTCGATCAACCTTCGGGCGCTGGCGTCGTTGCGCGCAGATTTCCCCGATCTCGACGTGGTGCTCATCGAAAGCGGGGGAGACAACCTGGCCGCGACCTTCTCGCCCGAACTGGCCGATCTGACGATCTACGTCATCGACACCGCCGCCGGCCAGGATATCCCGCGCAAGAAGGGGCCGGGGCTCGCCCGCTCGGATCTGCTCGTGGTCAACAAGACCGATCTGGCGCCCCATGTGGGCGTCGACGTGGACATGCTCGCCCGCGACGCCGAGACGGCGCGCGAAGGGCGCCCCTTCGTCATGGCGTCCCTGCGCAACGGCGTGGGGGCGATAGAGGTGGCCGCCTTCATCGAGCGCGAGGCGGGCTTTACCGAGGCCGGCTAGGCGGCGCGCCTTCAGAGGTTGGGGTAGACGATCGAGGGTGGCCCGGCGCGATCGCTCAGGCCCTTGCCGGTGTAGATGAAGCTGCCGAGCGCACCCACGAACAGCGTGATCAGGATGCCCGCTGCGAAGCCGGCGTAGGCCGAGGTCTTGCGTGTCATGGTCTTCCCCTTGTCTGCCCGCGACATATAGCCGGGGGGGCGGCGGGCTCAACCGTCCGGCTGCCTCGGCGCGCACCGCCGCCTGTCGCCGGGCGCGCCGCCGCGCCGGCCTGGCGGCGGCCTCGGCTTTGCCGTTCCCGTGCTCCGCGCCCGGGGCGCCGCGCCGACGCGGCCAACAACGCGGCAGCCCTCGCAGTTGATACGACCGGCGGGTCAAGGGGCCTGGCACTTGCCCGTACGGTCTGGCCAATCCCCGCCGGCGGCGCTAGCGTCCGCTCTCTCGCCGAAACCTTCCACCCAAGGTCCGACACGCTCCATGACAGCAACGCCCGACGCAGAGACCGCGACAATCGCCGCAGAGGAGCGCCGATCGGGCATGCGCACCATCCGCAGGGTGGCGCCCTATCTCTGGCCCGAGGGCAAGGGCTGGGTGAAGCGCCGGGTCGTCGCCGCGCTCGCGATGCTGGTGCTGGCCAAGCTCGTGGCGGTGGGCACGCCGTTTCTCTACAAGGCCGCGGTGGACGGGCTGGCGGGGGAAGCCACCGGCACGGCCTGGCTGCTGGCCATCGGCGCGGTGGGGCTCACGGTGGCCTATGGGGTTTCCCGCGCGCTCAACGTGGGCTTTCAGCAGGCGCGCGACGCCTTCTTCGCTTCGGTCGGACAACGCGCCCTGCGCCAGCTGGCACTGGAAACCTTCACCCATATCCACCGTCTCTCGCTGCGCTATCACATCACCCGCAAGACGGGCGGCCTGAGCCGCATCATCGAACGCGGTGTCAAGGGCGTGGAGTTTCTCCTGCGCTTCCTGCTTTTCTCCGTGGGGCCGCTGATCCTCGAGCTGGTCCTCGTTGCGATCATCCTCTTCGCGCTCTTCGATGTCTGGTACCTGGTCGTCCTGGTCGTGACGATCGCGCTCTACGTGGCCTTCACCTTCACGGTCACCGAATGGCGGGTGCGCATCCGCCGGGAGATGAACGCCCAGGACACCGATGCGAACCAGAAGGCCATCGACAGCCTCCTGAACTTCGAAACCGTCAAGTATTTCGGGGCGGAGGCGCGGGAAGCGACGCGCTACGACAGCGCCATGGCCGGCTACGAGCGCGCCGCGCTCAAGACCTCCTACAGCCTTGCCGCGCTGAACTTCGGGCAGAGCCTCATCATCACCACGGGCCTCGTTGCGGTCATGGTCATGGCCGCGGTGGGGGTCGAGCGAGGCGCGCTCACCGTGGGCGATTTCGTGATGGTCAACGCCTACATGATCCAGATCACGCTGCCACTGAACTTTCTCGGCACGGTCTACCGGGAAATCCGGCAGTCGCTGGTGGACATGGGCGAGATGTTCGATCTGCTCGAACAGCCGCAGGAGGTCGCCGACAAGCCGCAGGCGCCCGCGCTCCGCGTCGGCGGGGGCCGCGTGACATTCGATACCGTGCGCTTCGGCTACGACCCGGCCCGCCCGATCCTCAAGGGCGTGTCGCTGGAGGTGCCCCCGGGCGGCAAGCTGGCCATCGTGGGCCCCTCGGGGTCGGGCAAGTCCACCATCGGGCGCCTGCTTTTCCGCTTCTACGACGTGACGGGCGGTGCCGTTCTGATCGATGGCCAGGACGTGCGCGACGTCACCCAGGACAGCCTTCACGCGGCCCTCGGGGTGGTGCCCCAGGATACAGTGCTCTTCAACGACACGATCTATTACAACATCGCCTACGGCCGGCCCGAGGCGAGCCGCGAAGAGGTGGTGGCCGCGGCCCGCGCCGCGCGGATCGCCGATTTCATCGAGGCGCTGCCCGAAGGCTACGAAACGACGGTGGGCGAGCGCGGCCTCAAGCTTTCGGGCGGCGAGAAGCAGCGGGTCGGGATCGCGCGCACGCTCCTGAAGGATCCGCCCATCCTGCTGCTCGACGAGGCGACCTCGGCGCTCGATACCGAAACGGAGCGCGACATCCAGGAAAGCCTGCGCGGCCTCGGCGAGGGGCGCACCGTCATCACCATCGCCCACCGGCTCTCGACGATCGTCGATGCCGACGAGATCGCCGTTCTGCAGGATGGCGAGGTGGTGGAGCGGGGATCGCACGACGCGCTCCTCGCGCGCGGGGGGCGCTATGCCTCCATGTGGCAACGCCAGCAGCGCGACGAGGACGCGGCCTGAGCCGGGCCTGCCGGAAACCGGCCGTGCCAGCCGCCTCCGCCAGACGCCCGCCGGCCGCGCGCCCGCTCCGAACGGGGCGGGCGGCGCGCCCCGCGCCCGGCTGCCGCGGGCTTTGGCCGTGTCTCGGCCGACACTTCGGCCGAAGTGTCGGCTTGGCGCATTTCCGCCGCGCCGGCCATCGCTCCTGCCGCACCGGCCGCGCGCGCGGTCTCATCGCTTGATACGGGCGCGGTTTGGGCGTATCGCGCGGCGAGCGCGCGCTGCCGCATGCGTGCCCCCCTTTACGGAGCGCTGCCGATGCCGCCTTCCCTGTTGCGCACGGCGCTGATCCTCGGGCTACTTGCGGCGGTGTCGCCCTTCGCCATCGACATGTACCTGCCCGCGATGCCGGAGATCGAGCGCGATCTCGGAACCACCGTTGCAGGTACCCAGGCCACGATCACGGCGTATTTCATCGCTTTCGGCCTCGCACAGCTCCTCTACGGCCCCGCGGCCGACAGGTTCGGCCGCAAGCCGCCGATCTTCGCGGGGCTTGCCGTTTTCGGGCTGGGAACGATTGGCTGCGCGTTGGCGCCGAGCATCGACTGGCTCATCGCCATGCGGCTGGTGCAGGGTTTTGGCGGGGCGGCACTCATGGTGGTGCCGCGTGCCATCGTGCGCGACCTCTACACCGGCCCCGAGGCGACGCGGCTGATGGCGACGATCATGCTGGTGATCTCGATCTCGCCGATGCTGGCGCCGCTCGCGGGTTCCGGGGTGATCGCGCTGGGTGGATGGCGCGCGGTCTTCTGGGCGATCGCCGCGGCCACGCTGGCGAGCCTCGCGCTGCTGGCGTTCGCGCAGCCCGAGACGCTGCCGGAGGAGCGGCGGGTTCCGATCCGCCCGGCCGTGCTCTGGGCTGGTTCGGGTATCCTGATGCGCGATCCTGTGTTCCTCGGTCTGACGGCGGTGGGCGGGCTCGGCATGGCGAGCTTCTTCGTGTTCGTCGCCAGTGCGCCCTTCGTCTACACCGCTGCCTATGGCCTCGGGCCGACGGGTTTCTCGCTCGCCTTCGCGGTCAACGCGGTGGGGTTCTTCGCGGCGAGCCAGGCGGCCGGCCCCCTCGGCGACAGGATCGGCATGGAGCGGGTCGTCCTCATTGGTGCCATGGGCTTTGCCACGCTCAGCGCGGCGCTGCTGCTCGTGGTTCTCGCAGGAGCCGGCAGCCTCGCGGCGGTGGTGGGCGGCCTCTTTCTCGCCAATGCGTTTCTCGGGCTCGTGATCCCCACGACCATGGTGATGGCCCTCGATCCCCACGGCGAGATGGCCGGCCTCGCCTCCTCTCTGGGCGGAACGCTGCAGATGGTGGCGGGAGGGCTCGCCATCACCCTCGCCGCGCCCTTCTTCGACGGCACCGCGCTGCCCATGGTCGCGGCGATCGCGCTCTGCGCCGCCGGGGCGCTTGCGGTCGCGGTACCGCTGCTGGCCTCGGGCCCCGGCAGAACCCCCGCTGCCTGAGGGCGGCGCGGCGGCAGGCGCGGCGAGAAGCGCCCGCGGACGCGGCTGCGCCCAGCGCATCCGGCGCCGGGCAGGCTCTGTCGTCACACCATGAGTATTTGGGCCAAGATGAAGGGGGGGCGCCACCGCGAGGCGGCGGCGAACAGACTTCTGTCCCTCATCTTGGCGAAAATACTCATGCAACGGCGATGACCCGCCTGTGACGGCCGGGCTTGGGAGCGGAACGCCGCGGGCCGGGGCGCACGCAGACCCCTGGTTGCCGGGCGCTGTCGGCGCGGTCCGGGGGGAGGCGGCCCACGCGATGCCGCCGGCTCTTTTGCCCGCGCTACTCGGCTGCGCGCAGGGGAGAGGCCGCGGGCATCGCCGTCTCGGGGCGGGGGCTGTCCGTCTCCCAAAGCAGTTCGGGTGCCGGGATGCGCCGCGCTTCACGGGCGAGTGCCCAATCCCGGGCAGCCTGGCTGGAACGGCCCAGCGAAAGCCGGGCGAGAGCCCGGGCGATCCAGCGCGCATAGGTGGTAACCCACACCCGAAGAGCGAGCATCGAAGGCGTGAACACGAGCGTGAGCATCGTCGCAATGCCGAGACCGAAGACGACCGCCGTGGCGAGCTGTTTCCACCACAGCGCGGTGGGGCTGTCGAGCGAGTAGCCGCCCCCGAAGAAGTCGAGGCTGAGCCCGAACATCATCGGCGCTAGGCCGGCCATGGTGGTGATGGTCGTCAGCAGCACCGGACGGATCCTTGCCTCGGCCGTGCGCACGATGGCCTCGATGCGGGGCATGTAGCGGGCGTATTCCTGGTAGGTGTCGATCAGCACGATGTTGTTGTTCACCACGATGCCGGCCAGGGCGACGATCCCTGTGCCGGTCATGATGATCGAGAAGGGCTGCTGCATGACCATCATGCCGATGAGCACCCCGGTCGTGGACAGCACCACCGCGAGCAGCACCAGGACGGCATTGTAGAAGCTGTTGAACTGCGCCAGCAGGATGATGAACATCAGGAACAGCGCCGCGCCGAAGGCCGATGTCAGGAAGGCCTGGCTCTCGGCCTGCTCCTCCTGGTCGCCTGTCCATTCGTAGCTGACGCCCTCGGGCAGCGCGCCGGCGTCGAGCCAGCCGGTGATGAGCCCGATGCGCTCGGTCGGGGTCATGGGCTGGCCGGCCGCGTTGGTGAGCCCCGGCGCGACATCTGCCTTCACGTCGAAGTACCGCTGCTGGTCCACCCGGTCGATCTGTGCGAGTTCCGGCACCGGCTGGCGGGTGACGAAGTTCGAGAGCGGCACCAGCCCCTCGCTCGTGCGCACCTTCAGCGTATCGAGGGTGGACAGCACGCGGTCGCTCTCCGGCAGGCGGGCCCGGATCTCGATTTCCTCGTCCGAACTGGGCACGCGCATCGTGTCGAGCACGATGCCCCGCGTCACGAGCTGGACCATGCCGCCGACCGCGGCAACGTTGGCTCCGTAGCGGCCCGCGGCCTCGACATCCACGTCGATCTGCCAGTCGATCCCCGGCAACGGCAGGCTGTCCTCGATCTGAACCAGGCCCTCGGTTTGCTCGAACCGTGCCCGCACCGTGCGGGCCGCCTCCGTGAGGGCCTCCCAGTCATCGGATTTCAGGCGCAGATGGAGCGGTTTGCCGGAGGCGGGGCCCATGGCCAACTCGCTCACCTCGACCTCGATGCCCGGCAGGCGTGCGAGTTCCTCGTTGAGCTCGTCGATCACGGTGTTGCCATCGAGGTTTGGATCGCCCGCCCGGTCTTCCCAGGGGATCGTCTCGAACTGCACCTGGCCCACCGTGTCGGGAGGGGTCGAGGCGCCGGAAGCATCGGTGTTCAGCCCGCCGTCTCCTGCGAAGGCGAAGGCGTTCACGACACCCGGATGCGCGATCACCACCTGTTCCACCTGCCGCACCAGCGCATCCTTCTCGGCCAGCGAGAGGTTGCCGCGGGCGCGGACATAGGCGATCGCCTGCTCTGGCTCGCTTTCGACGAAGAACTCCACGCCGTAGTTGTTCTGCGAGTAGCTGGAGAAGGTGACGGCCACGAAGGCGCCCACCGCGCCGATGGCCACGAGCGGCATAACGGGGTTCCCGGCGATCGCCTTGATCGCCCAACCGAAGGGCGTGCGCCGATAGCCTGCCCGGATCCGGCGGGGCCGCCGTTCGATGCGCGCCGCGCCCATGGTGATCGAGGTGGCCACGGCACCGGCAAGGAAGAGCACGATGCCGGGAAGTGCCTCGCCGAGGCTGCTTACCTGCACCGCACCGCCCGAGAGCCAGGCAGGGTTGAGCGTGAGCATGGCCCCGGCGAAGACCGCCGCCATCGCCACCGGCACGAGCGCCGCGCGGGCCGCCCAGGGCAGGGCGCCGCGCAGCGCCTCGGAGGCGCGCTCGAACGTGCGGCTGATCCGCCCCGTCACGCCGCCAAGAACCGGAAGGTAGACCAGGGCCACCACCAGCGATGCCGAGAGCACGAAGATCAGCGTGACCGGCAGCATCCCCATGAATTCGCCGGGTACGCCCGGCCAGAAGAGCATCGGCAGGAAGGCGCAGAGCGTCGTCGCGGTGGAGGAGACGATGGGCCAGAACATGCGCTTCGCCGCTTCCACGTAGGCCCGCATGGGCCCTGAGCCCTGGGAGATCCGCTTGTCGGCATATTCGACGACCACGATCGCGCCATCGACCAGCATCCCGACGGCGAGGATCAGCCCGAACATCACGATGTTGGAGACCGTCACGTCGAGGAGAGCGAGGAAGGCGAAGCACAGAAGGAACGAGGTGGGGATCGCGAAGCCCACGAGCAGCGCCGAGCGCGTTCCGAGCGAGGCGAGCACAACGATCATCACCAGCGCGATGGCCGTGAGCACCGATCCCTCGAGCTGGCTGACCATCGAGGCAACCTGGCGGGACTGGTCATTCGAGACGCCCACCGAGATCGCCGCCTGCAACTCGGGCGGCCAGGCCGCTTGCGCCGCGGCGATCTGTTCTTCGACGGCATCCACCGTGTCGATCAGGTTGAAGCCCTTGCGCTTGACCACCTGGAGGGCAACCGTCGTTTCGCCGTTGAAGCGCGCCGTGCCCGCCCGGTCCTCGAAGGTGAGGCGGATGTCGGCGATGTCGCCCAGCGTGACCACCCTGTCGCCGTTGGTCTTGACGGGCAGGCGGACGATGTCCTGCGGGCTTTCGAAGGATGAAGGGATCTTGACAGAGAAGGTGCCCTGCGCGGTTTCAACTTCGCCTGCCGCTACCAGCAGGTTGTTGTTCGATACCACCGCGATCAGCTCGTCGGCGGTCACGTTGTAGGCCTCCAGGCGCAGCGGATCGATCACGACCTCGATCATCTCGTCGCGCTCGCCGGCGAGGCCGGCCTCCAGCACGGCATCCATGGCCTCGATCCGGTCCTGCAGATCCTTCGCGACGCGCAGGAGCGTCCGTTCGGGAACGTTGCCGGTGAGGTTCACGATCGCGATGGGAAACTCGGAGAAGTTGATCTCGTTGATCGAATACTGGCCGGCCCCGTCCGGGAACGCGGATTGCGCGGCGTTCATCGCCTCGCGCACGTCCGCCATCGTCTGGCTCTTGTCCCATCCGAACTCGAACTCCAGCGCGACGCCCGCGTAACCCTCGGCGGCGGTGCCGCTCATCGTCTTGAGCCCGTCGAGATCGGACAGCTCGGTTTCCATCGGCTTCACGAGCAGCTTCTCGCTGTCTTCCGCCGAAATGCCGGGGAATTGCACGGAGACGAAGAGCGCGGGGATCTCGATATCCGGCTCGCCCTCCTTCGGAAGGCCAACATAGGCATAGCCGCCCACCACGAGGCTGAGCGCCACGAAAGCCAGCACCATCCGTGCGCGGGACGCCGCCCAATCGATGATGCCGGTCATTGCGCCGCCTCCCGGTAGGTCACCTCGAGCGGCACTCCTTCGGCCACGAACTCCTGGCCCACGACGATCACCTGGGCGTTCTCCGGAAGGCCCGAGAGCCAGATGCCATCGATGGTGTCACGTTCCACCGTCACCGGCATGAACCTCGCGCGGCCGTCCTCGCTCACCATGCGGATGCCGAGCGTTCCGGCATCGTCGAGCGTGAGGGCAGACTGCGGCAGCAGATGCGCGCGCGTGCCGTCGGCCGCGATCAGGATCTCAGCGGTCTGGCCGTCGCGCAGGCGCAGCTCCGGGTTCGGCACCGTCACCTCGACCCGGAAGGTCCGGGTCGCGTCATCGGCGGCGCGCGAGATGAACGTCACCTCTCCGGCAATCTGCTCGCCGTTGGCGAGACGTGCGCCGGCGCGGGCGCCTGTCTCGATGCGGGCGACATCGATCTCGGAAACGAAACCGACGAGCTTGATAGGGTCGAGCTGGATCACCGTCGCGCACAGCTGGCCCGGCTGCATCAGGGAACCGAGCTCGGCCGCGTCGGTTTCGAGCAAACCCTCGAACGGGGCCGCGATGCGCAGCCGATCAATCTCGGTACGGGCCGCTTCCACAGCGGCCTGCGCCGCCTCGCGCGCCGCCCGTGCCGCCGCCACCCGCGTCTCTGAGGCAAACCCGTCGGCACCAAGGCGCGTTGCCGCGTTGAGGTTGATCTCGGCCTCCGCGAGGCGCGCCTCTGCCTCGGTCAGCGCCGCGGGCCGCGTGCCCGGCTCGATCTCGCAGAGAATCTCCCCTGCCTCCACAAAGGCGCCGCTGCGGCGGGGGTCGGAAACAACGAGGCCCGATGTCTGCGCACGCACTTCGACCTGGCGCACGGCTTCGGTGCGTCCGCGCACCTGCACCGCGGTATCGATCTCGCGTGCCGCCGAGCGCACCGCCACGACGGAAACGCGCGCCTCGGCGCTCTCTGGGCCGGGCACCTCGGGTTCGCGGGCGGTGGCGGTCGCTCCGCCCTGCGCAAAAGCCAGCAGCGCGTCGCGTTCCAGTACGACAAGATAGAGCGCAAGCGTTACCAGTGCCGCCGTCAACAGGGAAACAGGTTTCATGTCAGCCTCATGGGGCGGCGCATTCCGTCCGCTCCGCTATACCGTTCACGCGTGGCCCGCGGCCGGGCCTCCGTCCTTGGGATGTTGATACCCGATGTCCAGGTTCAACCTCTTTACGCTGAACTGACCGGTTCAGATTAGTTTCGTTACCGCAAAGCCGCAAGACCGGGCGCCGCAAGCCCGCTTTGCGCTTGGCGCAGGCGCCGTGGCATCCCGGGTGGCTCTCCGCGGGGCTTGGCAAGTCTTCGGGCTTCGCGGTAAGACTGCCCAAAGCGGAAGAGGCGCGCAGTGTCGAGCAGCGACAGTTTCATAGACGAGGTGGGCGAAGAGCTTCGCCGCGACCGTCTTTACGGATACGTTCGGAAGTATGGCTGGATCGCCGTCGCGGGCGTGGTCGCGCTGGTCGGCGCCGCGGCCTATACCGAATGGCAGCGCTCCGCGGCCGAGGCGCGCGCGCGCGCCCTCGGCGACGCCGCCTTCGCCGCCCTCGCCGTGGAGGATGCCGAGGCCCGCGCCGAAGCGTTGACGGCCGCGGCCGGCTCGGATGACGCCGGCGCCGCCGATGTGCTCGGCCTTCTGGCGGCCGCCGAACTCGCGTCCGCCGGCGATACCGCCGCCGCCCGCGACCGGCTCGAAACCGTGGCGAGCAATGCAACCGACCCGCTCCTGCGTGATCTCGCGGCGCTGAAATCCCTGGCTCTCGCCGGGCCCGGGGAGCCAGCCGCCGAGCGTCGCCTCGCGCTGGAGGCTCTGGCGGCTCCGGGCGCGCCGTTCCGCCTCCTCGCCCAGGAGCAGCTGGCGCTCCTCGACATCGAGGCTGGCGAGACGGAATCGGCGGTGTCACGCCTGCAGGCGATCGGAGCCGATGCCGAGGCCAGTGCGGGCGCCCGCGGCCGCGCCGCCGATCTGCTGATGGCGCTCGGAGCGACGCCGGCCGGGGCCGCCACCGCCCCGCCGGACGAGTGATCCGGCCATGAATCGGCCACGCCCAGCGATCCGCCCCGTGCCCCTCCGCCCCGAGGCAGGTTTCGGGCAAAGGCCGGGCCGCGCATGGCTCGGCATCCTTGCGCTTTGCGGTCTTGCGGCCTGCGCTGCCGGGCCCGAGGCGCCGCTGCCCGGCGAGCGCCTTGGGCCCCGCGGCACCCCGGTGCAGGAGGCCGCCGCCGAGGCTGCCAGAGACGTCCAGCTGGCCCTGCCCGCGCAGGTCGCCAACGCCGACTGGACCCACAGCGGCGGCGATCCAGCCGGTGTGATCGGGCATCCGGCGCTCGGCCCGGCGCCGAGCCTCGCCTGGCGCGCGCGGATCGGGGAGGGCGATGACCGGCGCAACCGCATCACGGCGGCGCCCGTGGTTGCCGAGGGCCGCGTCTTCACGCTGGACAGCCGCGCGCTTGTCGGCGCGACGAGCACCGCGGGCGATCCGCTCTGGAGAGCCGACCTCACGCCACCGGGCGAGCAGTCTTCGAACGCGTCGGGCGGCGGCCTGGCCGTGGGCGAGGGCATGCTGTTCGCCACCACCGGTTTTGGCGCCGTCGTCGCCCTCGATCCGGCCACCGGGGAGGAGCGCTGGCGCCAGCGACTGGGCGCGGCCGCAACCGGCGCCCCGACCGTGCGTGGCGGGATCGTGTACGTGTCCGCGCGCGACGGCAGCGGCTGGGCGATCGCCGCGGACGACGGCCGGGTCCGCTGGCAGGTGCCCGGCGCACCGTCCCCCTCGGGGCTCCTCGCCGGGCCTGCACCCGCCGTGACGCCGGATCTCGCGATCTTCCCGTTTTCGTCCGGCGAGCTTGTGGCCGTGTTTCGCCGCGGCGGAGCCGAACGCTGGCAGGCGACGGTTGCCGGGCGCCGGAGCGGGAGCGCCGCCGCCAGCGTGAGCGATCTCACCGGGGCTCCCGTGGTCGCGTCGGGCAGGGTCTACGCCGGGAACCGCTCGGGGCGGATCGCGGCGCTTTCGCTGGCCGACGGCGCGCGGATATGGACGGCCACCGAGGGCGCCTCCGGGCCGGTGTGGCCTGCGGGCGGCTCGCTGTTCGTGGTGAGCGATCTCGGCGAACTGCTGCGGCTCGACGCCGGAACGGGCACACGCATATGGTCGGTTCCGCTGCCGCGTTTCGTGAGGGAGCGGCCGCGGCGGCAGGCCGAGGTCTTTGCCCATCATGGCCCCGTGCTCGCCGGTGGCCGCCTGATCGTGGCGTCGAGCGATGGGGTACTGCGCGAGATCGATCCCGCAAGCGGGCGCATCCTGCGCGAGACCGAGCTTCCGGGCGGGGCTTCGAGTGCGCCGGTTGTGGCCGGCGGCACCGTCTATGTGGTCAGCCGGCGCGGCGAGCTGCTCGCCTACCGCTGAGGATACCGAAAGCGCGGGTGGCGTTCGTGGCTGCGGCCGGCTTGGCGCTTCCCGCCCGGACACAAAACGTGTAGGGGCTCCTGCCTGACCCCCGGATGCCGGTGCAGGCACCCCTTTTCCCGGAGCACGTGACCCGTGAGTTTCACCCTCGCCATCGTCGGGCGCCCGAACGTGGGCAAATCGACGCTCTTCAACCGGCTCGTGGGCCGGCGGCTCGCGCTGGTGGACGACCAGCCCGGCGTGACCCGCGATCTGCGCGAGGGCGAAGCGCGGCTGGGCGATCTGCGCTTCACTGTCCTCGATACGGCCGGTCTCGAGGAGGCCACCGACGACAGCCTTCAGGGGCGGATGCGCCGGCTCACCGAACGCGCCGTGGACATGGCCGATGCCTGCCTCTTCCTGATCGATGCCCGCGCCGGGGTCACGCCGGCCGACAGGGTCTTCGCCGAGATCCTCCGCCGCAGGAGTGCACGGGTGTTCCTGGGGGCGAACAAGGCCGAAGGGCCCGCTGCCGATGCCGGCCTCTACGAGGCCTACGAGCTCGGCCTCGGCGAGCCGTTGCGGCTTTCCGCCGAACACGGCGAAGGCATGAGCGAGCTGCTGGCCCAGCTCGCGCCCCTTGTCGACAGCCACGACGCGCGCATGGCCGCAGAGGAGCCGGAGACGGACGTGCCGGTGGACCCCGACGAAGACGACGCAGCGGCGGGCGAAGCGGCCGTCCCCGCCGCCGGAAGCGGCAAACCCCTGCAGGTCGCCGTCGTCGGCCGGCCGAACGCGGGCAAGTCCACCCTCGTGAACGCGCTTCTGGGCGAGGACCGGCTTCTGACGGGCCCCGAGGCGGGCATCACGCGCGATGCGATCTCGGTGCGCCTGGCCTGGGAGGGTCGCGAGGTCCGCCTCTTCGACACCGCCGGAATGCGCCGCAAGGCGAAGGTGCAGGAAAAGCTCGAGAAACTGTCGGTATCCGACGGGATCCGCGCGGTGAAGTTCGCCGAGGTCGTCATCGTGCTGCTCGATGCCGGGATTCCCTTCGAGAGCCAGGATCTGCGGCTGGCCGATCTCGCCGAACGCGAGGGGCGCGCTGTCGTGGTGGCGGTGAACAAGTGGGACCTGGAGCCCAACAAGCAGGCGAAACTGAAGGAGCTGAAGGAGGAATTCGAGCGGCTCCTGCCCCAGCTTCGCGGGGCGCCCCTCGTCACCGTCTCGGCGCTGACCGGCAAGGGGCTCGACCGGCTGCGTGCAGCGGTGCTGAAGGCGCACGAGGTGTGGAACCGCCGCGTCACCACCGCCCAGCTCAACCGGTGGCTCGCCGCGATGGTCGAGGCGCACCCTCCGCCCGCCCCGGCCGGTCGCCGGATCAAGCTGCGCTATGCAACCCAGGTCAAGACACGCCCCCCTGGCTTCGTCGTGATGTGTTCGGCGCCGGACAAGGTGCCCGAGAGCTACCGCCGCTACCTCGTGAACGGGTTGCGCGAGGATTTCGACATGCCCGGAACCCCGATCCGCCTGACCCTGCGCAGCCAGGCGGACAAGAACCCCTACAAGGACCGCCGCAAGAGCACGCCCTCGCGCCTGCGCAAACACACCGGAAAGCCGCGCGCCGACCGGTGAGCGCGGCGCTTGGGCAACAACCGGCGCATGGGTATTTCCTGCCAAGATGAAGGGGGCGCGCCTGCGCTCGTCCGGGGCCGCTCGAAAGCCCCTTCATCTTGGCGGAAATACTCGCTGCACCGGCCGTGGGGTTGGCGGGCGGCCGGGGATATCGTGCCCGGTCAGCCCGGGGCGCGCAGGCCACGCAGCGCGACCGCCGCCAGCGCAAGCGTGCCAGCGGCCGCAAGGACGGCCACGCCGACAGCGCCGTCGATATTGGCGGCCACGATGCCGATCAGCGCCCAGACCACGGCCGCGGCGTAGGCGGACGCGTCGCGCCGGGCTGCAAGAACGGCGAGCGCGGTGACCAGCGCGCCCGCGATGCCAAGGTAGGCCGCGAGCACGGCATCGCCGATGAGCCCGTATCCCGCGGCGACGGTCGCCAGCGAAACCCAGCTCGCCGCGGTGAGCCAGCCGGCGTAGAGCCCCACGGGCGCGCGCAGCCACCACGTATCTTCCCGGGGTGTGACAAGCAGCGCCCAGGCCGCGCCGGCCAGCATCACCCAGATCAGGATCGTCGCCCAGACGGCGCTGGCGTTGGCGACCGGCAGCCAGGCGACTCCCACGACGAGGCTCGCGAGCAGGGGCAGGCGGCTGGCGCCCCAGCGCGGGTCGGTATCCCGTCTGACGAGCCCGAACCCGGTGCTGGCGATCAGCCAGAGGTAGATCACGCCCCAGATCGAGAAGGCATAGCCCGCGGGCTGCACCGGCGGGTCGATCTGCGGGATCGGCAACTGTTCCTCGGTGAAGCCGGAGAAGGGTTCGGTAAGGAGCGGCGAGAGCGCGAAGAGAACCGCGGCGCCCAGAAGGAAGACGGCAAGCACCTTGCTTCCGGGATCGTTCTCGGGCGTCAGCGCGCTCATTCCAGGTGCCCTTCCGCGGTAAGCCGGCCTTTTCCTCCGAGATAGGGATGCAGGGCCTCCGGGAGCGCGACCGACCCGTCCGCCTGCTGGCCGTTCTCCAGCACCGCGATCAACGTCCGACCGACAGCAAGGCCCGATCCGTTGAGCGTATGGACGAATTCCGGTTTGCCGCCCGCCTCGGCGCGGAAGCGCGCGTTCATCCGCCGTGCCTGGAAATCGCCGCAGGTCGAGACGGAGCTGATTTCGCGGTAGGTGCCCTGTCCGGGGAGCCAGACCTCGATGTCGTGCGTGCGGCGCGCCCCGAACCCCATGTCTCCGGTGCAGAGCACCATCGTCCGGTAGGGCAGGCCGAGCCGTTCCAGAACGGTTTCCGCGCAGCGCGTCATCCGCGCATGCTCGGCCTCGGAGGCGTCCGGGTGGGTGATCGAGACCATCTCGACCTTCTCGAACTGGTGCTGGCGGAGCATGCCGGCGGTATCGCGGCCCGCCGAGCCCGCCTCGGAGCGGAAGCACTGGGTATGGGCGGCATAGCGGCGCGGCAGGCTCCCGGCATCCATGATCTCGCCCGCGACGAGGTTCGTGAGTGTCACCTCTGCGGTCGGCACCAGCCACCAGCCATCGGTGGTCCGATAGCTGTCTTCGCCGAATTTCGGGAGCTGTCCGGTGCCGAGCATCATCTCGTCGCGCACGAGGACCGGCGTCCAGGTTTCGGTGAGGCTGTGCTCCTCGGTGTGCAGATCGAGCATGAACTGCGCCAGCGCCCGGTGCAGACGCGCCACCGCGCCCGAAAGCACCACGAAGCGCGATCCCGAAAGCTTGGCCGCAGCCTCGAAATCCATCCCGGCCTCCACCGCGGGCAGCGCGTAGTGCTCGAGCGGGGTGAAGCCGAGCTTCGGCGGCGTGCCCCAGCGGCGGATTTCCACGTTGCCGGCCTCGTCCTCGCCCACCGGCACATCGGGGTAGGGAAGGTTCGGCAGGGACAGAAGCGCCGCCTGGAGCGCCTCGTCCTGCAGGCGCGCCTCCTCCTGCAAGCCGGCAACCTCGGCCTTCTTCGCGGCCACGAGCGCGCGCAGGCGTTCGAACTCGGCCTCATCGCCCCGGGCCTTCGCCGCGCCGACCTCTTTCGAGGCGCGGTTCTGTTCGGCCTGCGCCGTTTCGGCGGCAAGGATGCGGGCGCGGCGGGCCTCGTCGATCTCGAGCAGCTCCGCGGCGCGCGTCTCCGAGCGGCCGGCCATGGCCGCATCGAAGGCCTCAGGGTTCTCGCGGATGGCGCGGATGTCGTGCATGGTGCTCTCCCCGATGCTGCGTCTCGGGCGCGGGTTTGGCGCATCCCGGCCGCCGCGTAAAGGGAAGGCGCGGCGGCGCGGCTACTCGATGAAGGGTGTGGGGTCCACCGCTTCGAACCCGTCGCGGACCTCGAAGCGGACGAACGAGGGGCTGCCCTCGGGCACGGCGGCGATCCTCTGCCCCTGGCTGACCCTGGTGCCGCGCTCCACCGCGATGTCCGTGACGTTGGCGTAGACGGTGAGCAGGTTGTCGGAATGCCGTATCACGATGATCGAGACCTGTTCCGTCGACTGGGTGATCGCCGCGACGGTGCCGGCATCCGCGGCGCGAACGGGGCTGCCGGCGGGCGCGCCGATGTCGATGCCCTCGTTGCGGCCCGGTGCAAAGGCTCGGATCACGCTGCCCGAGGCCGGCAGGATCATGCGCGCGTCGCCCGAGGCGGCGCGGGGCTCGGCCGGCGGCGCGCCGGAAGGGGCCTCGGGCACACCCTCCGCGCGCGCGTCCGGAGCGGGGAGGGGGTCGTCGGCGCTGGGCGGTGCGGGTGCCGGCGATCCGGTGCCCGGCGCGCTCGGCCGCTCGGGCGCGGGCGCGGCCGCCCGAAGGCTCGGGATGAGCAGGTACTGGCCCTCGCGCACGGCGAAATCGCCCGAAAGACCGTTCCACTCCGCGAGCGCCTGGACCGGCACGCCGTAGAGCCGCGCGATCGAGAAGGCGGTTTCGCCGCGTCGGACCTGGTGGCGGACCGGCTCGTCGCCGGGCGTCGCCGCCGAACCTGTCGTCGTGCCCTGCGCCGTGCCGGGAGCACGGTCGATGGCCTCGCCGGCGAGGGTGGCGATATCGATCTCGCCGCCGGGCGCGCTCCCGGGCAGCCGCCGCGGAAGCGCGAGGATCTCGCCGCGCCGGAGTGGCGCATCGGTGGCGATGCCGTTGAACCGGCCCAGTTCCGCCGCGTCGATGCCGATCCGGTTCGCGACGTCGGCCACGGTGTCTCCGCGGCGCGCGACGACGACCTGGTAGTTGGGATAGGAAATGACCCCGCGCGAGTCGGGCTCGGGGCGCGGGCTGGCCTCCACGCGCGCCGCCGACGAGGTGTCGAGCCCGCCGCCGATGCCGCGCAGGTCGAAATCGACCGGCTCTGCGCAGCCGGCGAGCGCCAGAAGCCCGGCCCCGGCGATGAGCGCTCTTTGCCGCGATCTGCCCATGCTCGTCGTCCTCAACTCTTGCCGGGGGTCCCGCAGCCCTGCGAGCGCCCGGTCGTTCTAGCTGTCCTGGCCGAGCCCCTCGAGGAGCGGCACGAAGCGCACGGGCAGCAGTTCCTCGTACTCCAGCCCCTCGGCGGTCCGCGTGACCCGGATCAGGCTCTGCACCGCGTCGGACTGCCCCACGGGTACAACCATGATACCGCCCTCGCGCAATTGCGCCAAGAGGGGGCCCGGCGCGTCCTCGGCGGCGGCGGTCACGAGGATGCGGTCGAACGGTGCCTGCTCGGGAAGCCCGCGGGAGCCGTCGGCCGTGCGCGCGACGATGTTGGTGATCCCGAGCGCATCGAACCGCGCCTGGGCCTCGCGCACGAGCCTGCGGTGCCGGTCCACGGTGTAGACGCGCCGCGCGAGCTGGCTGAGCACGGCGGCCTGGTAGCCAGAGCCGGTGCCGATCTCCAGCACGTTGTGGCGCGGGGAAACCTGGAGCGCCTGGGTCATCAAACCGACGACGGAGGGCTGGCTGATGGTCTGCCCGCAGGCGATCGGCAGGGGCATGTCATCGTAGGCGCGGCTGGCGAAGAGGCCGGTGACGAATGGCCCGCGATCGACGGCCTCCATCGCCGCCAGAACCGCGGGATCGGTGACGCCGCGGGATCTCAGCGTGAAGAGGAACTGCATCTGGCGTTCGGCGTCTGGCGGCATTTGAGGGGCCGCCTACTCGAGCGCGGCGCGCAAGGGACCGAGCGCGTCGTGCGCGGTCAGATCGGCGCGCATGGGCGTCACCGAGATGTACCCCTCGAGGTTCACCGCGGCATCCGATCCCGGTGCGCTCGAGGCATTCTGCGGCCGGCCCGTGACCCAGAGAAACTTGCGGCCGGAGGGTGCGAAATGCGCTTCCATCCCGAAGCCACCTTCGCGGCGCACCCCCTGGGGCGCGGCCTTCACGCCGCGCACCTCCGCCGCCGTCACCGGCGGAAAGTTGACGTTGTAGAAGAGCCGGTAATCGGACTCGGGATCACCGAAGCCGTGGGCGAGGATGGCGCGGACAACGGCGGCCCCGTGCACTTCCGCCGCCTCGAAAGGCTGCTCGAGCACGCGGTTGCCCGGGCCGTAGAACTGCGAGAGCGCGATGGCGGGCAATCCCTGCAGCGCCCCTTCCATGGCGCCGCCGAGCGTGCCCGAATAAAGTGCGTTCTCCGCGGAATTGTTGCCCCGGTTGACGCCCGAAAGCACGAGTTCGGGCGGCGTGTCCTTCATCACGTCGTAAAGACCCGCGAGCACGCAATCGGCCGGCGAGCCCTCGGCCGCGAAGCGCCGGGGGCCGAGTTCCGCGATCATGGTGGGGTGCGTGTAGCTGATGCAATGGGCCACGCCCGACTGCTCGAAGGCGGGGGCCACGGTCCAGACCTCGCCGTCGGGGCCGGCGATCTCGGCGGCGATCCGCGCGAGAACCTCCAGGCCGGGCGCGTTGATGCCGTCGTCGTTGGTGATGAGTATTCGCATCGTGCCCCCTGCAATTCCGCCCTAGCTAGCCCAGCGCCGGAATGGCGGCAAGCGCGAGGCTCGGCTCAGGCAAGCGCTTCGAGCAGGCGCGCGGCTTCGGCGCGCGGATCGGCCAGCGCGCCGCGATCCTCGCCGGGGTGAAAGCGCGCGCGGGTGGAGGTACGCATCGGCGCGGGGGACAGGATCAGCACCGAGGGCCCCGTCCGGCGGGTTTCGGCCTGCCAGCTGCGCGCCAGTGCGATCTGCGCGCCCTTGGTCGTGCCGTAGGCGCCGAAATTCGGCTGGCCCGCCTGCGGATCGTCGAAGAAAACCGCTCGGCCGTCGCGCCCCAGCAGTGGCGCGACATAGGTTATGAGGCGCTGGGTGGCCCGCAGATTCACCTCCAGCGAGCGGTCGAAATCCTTCGCGGCCATGGCCGAGGCAGGGGCAAGCGGCGCGGCATGGACGGCGGCATGGATCCAGAGGTGCAGCGATCCCCAGCGCTCGAAGGTCTGCCGGCACAGGTGCTGCATCGCCGCGTCCTCGGCGATGTCCATGGGGGCGAGCGTGGCATCGCCCCCGCGCGCCTTGATCCGGTCGTCGAGTTCCTCGAGCGCGCCGGTCGTCCGGGCGACCGCGAGCACGTGGAACTCAGGGGCGAGAGCCTCGGCCATCGCTGCGCCGAGGCCCCGCGACGCGCCGGTAACGAGGGCGAGCTTGGTCATGGGCGCGATGTCTCGGCGCTGCGGCGGGCGAGGTCAAGAGCCGGTGGCACGGAGACGGCCCGCCCGGGTGCGCGGTACGAAACCGTCGCGGCGGCGTGGGCCGGCGACCAGCTCACTCCGCCGCCGTCTTGAGCCTGAAGCCCTTCTCGATCATGTCCGAGGGCTCGACAGGGTATTCACCCGAGAAGCAGGCATCGCAATACTGGGGCGCATCCGGGTTGCGGCCCGAGGCCTCGCCGACGGCGCGGTAGAGCCCGTCGAGCGAGATGAAGCGCAGGGACGTGACGCCGAGGTAATCGCGCATCTGTGCTTCGCTCATGGTCGAGGCCAGGAGTTTTTCGCGCTCGGGCGTGTCCACACCGTAAAAGCACGGCCAGGAGGTGGGCGGGCTCGCGATTCGGAAATGGACCTCCGCCGCGCCGGCATCCAGCACCATTTCCTTGATCTTGCGGGACGTCGTTCCGCGCACCACGCTGTCGTCCACGAGCACCACGCGCTTGCCCGCGATCAGGGCCCGGTTGACGTTGAGCTTCAGCCGGACGCCCATGTTGCGGATGTGCTCGGTGGGCTCGATGAAGGTGCGGCCGACGTACTGGTTGCGGATGATCCCCATGGCATAGGGAATGCCGCTTTCGTGGGAGAAGCCGATCGCCGCCGGAGTGCCCGAATCGGGCACCGGGCATACGAGATCTGCCTCCACGGGCGCTTCTCGCGCCAGTTCCACTCCGATCTGGCGCCGGGTCTCGTAAACGGAGCGGCCGCCGAGGGTAGAATCCGGCCGGCTGAAATAGACGTGCTCGAAGATGCAGAAGCGCGGGCGGCGCGGGCGGAACGGGCGAAGGCTTTCGACCCCGCGCTCGGTGATCACCACCATCTCCCCGGGCTCGATCTCGCGCACGAACTCGGCGCCGATGATGTCAAGCGCGCAGGTCTCCGAGGAAAGCGCCCAGCCCTCGCCGACGCGGCCCAGCACCAGCGGGCGCACGCCCAGCGGGTCGCGTACGCCGATGAGCTTGGTGCGGGTCATCGCCACGATCGAGAAGGCGCCCTCCACGCGGCGCAGGGCGTCTTCCATGCGCTCGGGGATGTTGCGCTGCAGCGAGCGCGCCATCAGGTGAATGATGCACTCGCTGTCGGAGGATGACTGGAAGATCGAGCCGCGTTCGATCAGCTCGCGGCGGAGCGCCGTTGCGTTGGTGATGTTGCCGTTGTGGGCAATGGCGGCCCCGCCCATGGAGAACTCGCCGAAGAAGGGCTGCACGTCGCGGATCGCGGTCTGGCCCTTCGATCCGGTGGTCGAGTAGCGCACATGGCCGATCGCGAGGCTGCCGGGCAGGCTGTCCATGACGGTTGGCGAGGTGAAGTTGTCGCGCACGTAGCCGAACCGGCGCACCGAGTTGAACCCGTGCTCGGGGTCGTGGGCCACGATCCCGCCCGCTTCCTGGCCGCGGTGCTGGAGCGCATGCAGGCCGAGCGCAACGAAACTGGCCGCGTCCGCAACGCCGATCACCCCGAAGACGCCGCACTCCTCGCGCAGCTTGTCTTCGCTGCCGCTGTGGGCATGCCAGGTGCAGAGGTCGAAGGGGTGGGCGGGTAGCTCGGGCACGGGGCTGCGCCTATCGGGACAATGCCCTCTCTTCTAGGCGTTCCGCTCGGCGGTGTCACGGGGGGAAGGGCCAGTTCCACCGGGCCAGCCGCCACGGACCGCAGGAACGCCTTTCAACGGGGCAGATCGAGGGCGATGCGCTGGCGAAGGGCGCCGGTGCCGGCATCGAACAACAGGAATTCGCCGCCATCGGTAACGACGCCGATCCAGCCGTCTCCAAGCGTTACGGCGCGCGCCGTGCTTCCGGCGGGCAATTCGAGGCGCTCGGGGAGGGCTTCAGGCGCGCCGGCGGCGTCTTGCGGCGGCGGCAGGCGCATGGCAAGCAGGGCGATCAGCACCACAAGGCCGCCGATCATCACCGCCGTCAGCACCGTTACAAGACGGCGCAGGAATCGCAGGTTCGCCGGTTCTTCCGGCGTGGGAGAATCGCCCATGTCCGCCTCGCGCGTCGTCTTCACGATCGGGCCGAACCCGCCGCCGCGCCTTGATAAGGCGCTTTCGCGGGACGTGCCAGAGAGCGCGGCGCTCTCGCGGACCCGCCTCGCGCGGCTGATCGAGGAAGGCGCCGTCGCCATCGCCGGTGTGGAGGTGCGCGACCCCAAGGCACGGGTGGCCGAGGGCGTCGAGGTTGCCATCGAGGTCCCCGCTCCGGAGGCGCTGGCGACCGAGCCGGAAAGCATCCCCCTCGATATCGTGTTCGAGGATGCGCATCTCGTGGTCGTCGACAAGCCCGCGGGCATGGTCGTTCACCCGGCGCCGGGAAGCCCGCAAGGCACGCTGGTGAATGCCCTTCTTGCGCATTGCGGCGAGACGCTTTCGGGCATCGGCGGCAGCCGGCGGCCCGGGATCGTGCACCGGATCGACAAGGACACCTCCGGGCTTCTCGTGGTCGCGAAATCCGATGCCGCGCACCACGGGCTTGCCGCGCAGTTCGCCGCCCATGACGTGGAGCGCCGCTACCGCGCCGTCTGCCACGGCATGCCGGACGCTGCCGATCCGCGATTGCGAAGCACACGGGGCGTGACGTTCGAGCCTGGGGGCGTGGTCCGGATCGCCACCGGGCTTGATCGGCACCGCCACGACCGCCAGAGGCAGGCCGTGCTTTTCGACGGCGGCCGCCGTGCCGTGACCCGGTTCCAGGTGATCGAAGGTTTCGGCACCCCGCCGGCAGCCGCGCTGATCGACTGCTGGCTCGAGACGGGGCGCACGCACCAGATCCGTGCGCACCTCGCCCATGTGGGCCACGGCCTGATCGGCGATCCGGTCTATGGCGGGCGGCGCCGTCTTTCGACGCGCGCGCTCGGCGGGGCGGCGGCGGAGGCGGCAGCAGGGTTTCCGCGCCAGGCGCTGCATGCGGCGACGCTGGGCTTCCGGCACCCCGTGACCGGGGAGGCGCTTTCCTTCGAGGCGCCGTTGCCGGAGGATCTGCTCGCGCTGTGCGCGACCCTGCGCGCGGCGTGACGGCCGGCCGCCAGGCAAGTGCCCCCGCTGGCTGAAACATTCGGAACACCCGCGTGACCGGTTGGCCCCGGGCCTTGCACCGCGCCGCCCGTGGCCCACATGGTGACGCCCGTGGCGACGCCCCGCGGGGCCGTGGCCGGACCGGCGGGTGGAGAACGTCGCGCAGCGTGTCGGCGGCATCTTGAATATCCGCGCCGCCGGCTCTAAATGTTAACAGGGTAAACATCGAGTGAGGGGCAGACCATGAGCACATACGCAAACCTGCCTGCGCCGTCGCCGGAGCAGGGGCTCAACCGGTATCTCCAGGAGATCCGCAAGTTCCCGATGCTGG
>CAYXOX010000030.1:14508-25474 GCA_964466745.1 uncultured Rhodobacterales bacterium | reverse complement strand
GCCGGTGATCTATGCCTGCGAGAACAACGGCTACTCGGAATACACCAGGACCGAGGAAATCGCCGCCGGCTCCATCATGGCGCGCGCCGAGGCCTTCGGGATCGAGAGCCACCAGGTGGACGGGCAGGACGTGCTCGCCGTCAACGCGCTTTCTCGCAAGCTGGTCGCGCGCGCGCGCAAGGGCGAAGGCCCGTTCTTCATGGAGCTGATGACCTACCGGTACCACGGGCACCACGTGGGCGACATCAATCGCGAATACTACCGCTCGAAGGACGAGGAGAAGGATTGGAAGGAGAACCGGGACCCGATCATCCGCTTCCGCGCCTGGCTCGTCTCCGAGGGCATCGCCACCGAGGAGGAGATCGAGGCGATGAACGCCGAGATCGAGACGGACGCGGCAGAGGCCGTCGCCTACGCCGACAAGGCCCCCTACCCTCCGGCCCATGAGGTCGACATGCACGTCTACGCGGACTGAGGAGAGAGCGAGATGCGAGAGATCACCCTTTCCCAGGCCGTCAACGAGGCGATCGCCGAGGAAATGCGCCGCGACGGTACGGTGTTCCTGCTGGGCGAAGACGTGGCCGAGGCCGGAACGCCCTTCAAGGTGCTTTCCGGGCTGGTGGAGGAGTTCGGCACCGACCGCGTGATCGACACGCCGATCTCCGAGCCCGGGTTCGTCGGCATCGCGGTCGGCGCCGCCATGACCGGCGCGCGCCCCATAGTGGACCTGATGTTCGGCGATTTCCTCTATCTGGTCATGGACCAGCTCTGCAACCAGGCGGCCAAGCAGCACTACATGTCGGGCGGCAAGCTGAAGGTGCCGATGGTGCTGCGCACCAATCTCGGCGCGACCCGCCGCTCGGCCGCGCAGCACTCGCAGAGCCTGCAGGCGCTGGTGGCCCACATCCCCGGGCTGAAGGTTGCACTGCCCTCCTCGGCCTACGAGGCCAAGGGGCTGATGAAGACCGCAATCCGGGACAACAACCCGGTGGTGATCTTCGAAGACAAGCTGATGTACCAGGACAAGGCCCCGGTGCCCGAGGAGGAGTACCTTATCCCCTTCGGCGAGGCACATGTGAAGCGCGAGGGGCGCGACATCACCCTCATTGCAACGTCCTCGATGGTGCAGGTGGCCGAGAAGGCTGCGGAGGCACTCTCGAAGGAAGGGATCGAGGCCGAAGTCATCGACCCCCGAACCATCGTGCCGCTCGACGAGGCGACCCTGCTCGAGAGCGTCAGGAAAACCAGCCGCGCCATCGTCATCGACGAGGGCCACCAGAGCTACGGGGTGACCTCCGAGATCGCCAGCCGTCTGAACGAAAAGGCGTTCTATCACCTCGACGCGCCGGTCTTGCGCATGGGCGCGATGGACGTGCCGGTGCCGTTCTCCCCGGCGCTCGAGGACCTCACCGTGCCGACGCCCGAGGGCGTGGCGGAAAACGCGCGCAAGCTGTGCTCGGGGGAATTGATCCATGCCGCATGACGTGACCATGCCCCAGCTCGGCATGGCGCAGGACGCGGGCCGGATCGTGGCATGGCTGAAGGCACCCGGAGAGGCCGTCGCCCGGGGCGATGCGCTCTTCGAGGTCGAAACGGACAAGGCGACCATGGAGGTGGAGGCCCAGCGCGACGGCTACCTGACCGCGGTAAGCGCCGCCGAGGGAGAAGACGTACCCGTTGGGCAGGTGATCGCCCGGATCACCGATACTCCGGAGGACACGGGACCGGGCGGCGAAGCGCAGGACGGCCCGCCATCCGCCGCCGCCGGCGGCGAGGGCGCCGAAGCAGACTCCTTGCCCGAAGGTGCGTCGGTCACGATGCCGCAGCTCGGGATGGCGCAGGATGACGGCGTTCTGGTGAGCTGGCAGAAGGCGCCGGGCGAGGCGCTCGCCGCGGACGACATCCTGTTCGAGGTGGAGACCGACAAGAGCACGATGGAAGTGCACGCCGGGCGCGGCGGGTTTCTCGCCGCGACGCTCGCCGAGCCGGGCGAAACGGTCCAGGTCGGCGCAACCGTCGCCATCATCTCCGAGACGGCGCCGGCCTCGCCGGTGGCCCGCTCGGCGGCGCAGGCCGCGCAGCCCGCGGCGCGGGCCCCGGTGCCGCCCTCCCCAGGCCCCGGAGCGGCCGGCCCCACCGACGCAGGGCCCGAGCCCGCCCGCGACGCACCGCCGAAAGCGACGTTGCGCGGCGCGGCCAGCGCAGCGCCCGTTCCCCCGGGGGCGCGCGTGCTCGCCTCCCCCAAGGCGCGGCGGCTCGCACTGCAAGAGGGGCTGGACCTCTCGCGGCTTGCGGAAGCGGGCCACCCCCAGCCCTTCCACGTGGCCGACCTCGAAACGCTGCGCGGCCTCGCCGCGCCGTCGGCGGCCGCGGCCGGGCAGCCCGCGGGCGCCTCGCGCCGGCTCACCGCCGAGCTCGCGGCCGACGGGTTCGCGCCTTTCGCCGACTGGGCTTCGGAGAGCGCCGGGATCGAGGACCGGGATGCCCTCCTGGCCGGGCTGGCCGCGGCAAGCCTGTCCGCTGGCGACGCAAGCGCGATCGTTGTCGCCGTGGAGCGGTTCGGCGAGACCCGCGCCTTCGAGGCGCCGACGGGGCGCCAGCTTTCGGCGGTGGCCGAAACCGAAGCCGCGCCGGCGGTCCTGCTGCGCGACCTGCGCGGCACCACGCTCGCCACGGTGGCACTGGGCGCCGAAGAGGTGCCCGTGCTAACCATCGCCACGAAGGGCGCCGGCCTCTCGATCACGCTCGAGTGCGCGCCCTCGCAGCTCGACGGCACGGCGGCGATCCGCCTGCTCACCGAATTCGCGGGCCGGATGGAGCACCCGCTCCGCCACCTGCTCTGACCACGGGACAGACCGCAATGGACCATACCGATCTCTACATCGACGGCGCCTGGCGCGCAGGCGCGGAGGGCGAGCGTTTCGACGTGATCAACCCCGCTACCGAGGAGGTGCTTGCCTCGGTTGCCTCCGCCGATATCGCCGATGCCGACGCCGCGCTCGACGCTGCCGAACGCGCGATGAAGGACTGGGCCGCCCAGACGCCGCGCCACCGCTCCGAAGTGCTGCGGCGTGCCTTCGAGCTGATGACGGCGCGGCTGGAGCATTTCGGCCGCCTCATCACGCTGGAAAACGGCAAGGCCCGCGCCGATGCCATGGGGGAAGCCTCCTACGCTGCCGAGTTCTTCCGGTGGTTCGCGGAGGAGGCGGTCCGGGCCGACGGGCTCATCACCCAGGCGCCGGCCTCGGGCGCGCGCATCATCGTGCAGCACAAGCCGGCCGGCCTTGCCGTGCTGGTGACCCCGTGGAACTACCCCGCCGCCATGGGCACCCGCAAGATCGCCCCCGCTCTGGCGGCCGGCTGCGGGGTGATCATCAAGCCCGCGTCGGAGACGCCGCTGACCATGCTGGCGCTGATGCCGCTGCTCGAGGAAGCCGGCGTGCCGAAGGGGCTCGTCAACGTGCTGCCCTCGCGGAAGACGGGTGCGCTCGTCGATCACATGCTGCACGATCCGCGGGTGCGCGTCGTGTCGTTCACCGGCTCCACCGGGGTCGGCCGGAAGCTGCTCAAGTCCGCCGCAGACCAAGTGCTGAAGCCGGCGATGGAGCTGGGCGGCAATGCGCCGTGCATCGTCTTCGAGGATGCCGACATGAACGTGGCGATCGAGGGCACCATGCTCGCCAAGATGCGCAACCTAGGCGAAGCCTGCACGGCCGCCAACCGCATCTACGTGCACGAGAGCATCGCCGAGGAGTTCACCCGCCGCCTCGCGGAAAGAATGTCGGCGCTGAAGGTCGGGGACGGCACGGATCCGTCGGTCGACGTTGGCCCGCTCGTGAACGCCGACACGCGCGACAAGGTGGCCGCCTTCGTGGCCGATGCCGTGGGCAAGGGCGCCCGCGTGGAATGCGGCGGCACCACGCCGAACGGCACGGGCTATTTCTATCCGCCCACGGTGCTGTCGAACGTGCCCGAGAACGCCGATTGCGTGCACGACGAGATCTTCGGTCCGGTCGCCGCGATCCAGACCTTCGCCGGGGACGACGACGTGATCGCCCGCGCCAACGCCACCGAATACGGCCTCGTTGCCTACGTCTTCTCGGAAGACTTCAAGCGCGCCATGCAGGTGTGCGAGCGGCTCGAATACGGCATGGTCGGGCTGAACCGCGGCCTCGTCAGCGATCCGGCGGCCCCCTTCGGCGGCGTGAAACAGTCGGGGCTGGGCCGCGAGGGCGGCCACGAGGGCATGCTCGAATTCATGGAAACCCAGTACATCTCGGCCAGCTGGTAGGAGGAGACGCGCCCGTGTCGGACATCATCGCCAGCCCCTCCACCCGCCGCATCGCGCGGGAGCACGAGGTCGATCTGGAGACACTTGCGCGCCGGCTCGGTCGCAGCACCATCGCCCCGGAGGACATCACCGGGAGCGTAGACCCGGCAGGCGGCCCCGGCAGCGCCGCGGCAGCCGCCGAAAGCGCCTTCTGGGAGGTGGACCATGCCGCCCATGGACCGGTCCGGGAGGAGCCAACCAGCAGGTTCGCGCGTGTCGCCGCGCGCAATCTCGCTGCCGCGCAGGCGCTCATTCCCGCGGTGACCCACCACGAGATGGCCGACGTGACCGCCCTCGAAGCGTTGCGGAGCGCCTGGAAGGAGGAGGCCGCGGCGCGGGGCGTCCGACTCACGGCGCTGGCCTTCCACGTTGCTGCCTTGGCGCGGACACTGCGCCGGTTCCCCCGTTTCAACGCCTCGCTCTCGGCCGACGGCGAAACGCTTCACCTCAAGCAGTACGTGCATGTCGGCATCGCCGTGGACACCGCGCATGGCCTTATGGTCCCCGTGATCCGCGATGCCGACACCAAGGGGCTGTGGCAGATCGCGCGCGAGATCGCCGATCTCGCCGCCCGTGCCCAGGCACGCAAGGTGGGCCCCGACGAGATGGGCGGCGCGTCGATGACCATCACCAATCTCGGCGGCATCGGCGGCACGGCGTTCACGCCCATCGTGAACCCGCCAGAGGTCGCGATACTCGGCATCACCCGCACGACGACGGTGACCGCATGGGAGAACGGCACCCCCCGCCCTGTGCAGATGGTCCCGCTGGATCTCAGCTACGACCACCGGGTCATCAACGGGGCTGACGCCGCGCGGTTCATGGTTCACTATGCCTCCATGATTACCGATCCACGCCGCATGACGATCTGAGATGGCACGCCCAGCGCCGCGCCGGCCGGCACAGCTCAGCCCTCTCACGCGGCAGGCCCGCCGGTGGGCGGGGTCCAGCCCATGACCGATCTTTCCGGCCAGACCGCGCTTGTCACCGGCGCAACAAGGGGGATCGGGCGCGCCATCGCCCTGGCCCTGCGGGACACCGGGGCGGACGTCATTGGCGTCGGAACGCGCATCTCCTCAGGGCCTCCACCCGGGATCGAACCCGTGGATTGCGATCTCGCCGACCGCGGGCGGATCGCGGCGCTTCTCGCCGGGCTCGATGGGCGACGGATCGACATCCTCGTGAACAACGCGGGCGTCATCCGTCGCGCCGCGGCGGCCGACCACCCGATCGAGGACTGGGACGCGACCATCGCGGTGAACCTCGACGCCCCGTTCCTGCTCTGCCGCGCGCTGGGGGCGAAGATGGTTGCCCGCGGCCACGGCAAGATCGTGAACGTGGCCTCGGTGCTCAGCTTCCAGGGAGGGCTGACGGTGCCCGGCTACGCCGCAACGAAAGCGGCGCTGGCCAACCTCACCCGCGCCTTCGCCAACGAATGGGCCGCCAGCGGCGTGAACGTGAACGCCGTCGCACCCGGCTACGTGGCGACCGATGCCACCGACGCGCTCCAACGCGATGCCGCGCGCGACCGGGATCTCATGGCCCGGGTTCCCGTAGGACGCTGGCTGCGCCCCGAGGAGATTGCGGCGCCCGTTGTCTTTCTGGCGAGCGAGGCTGCAAGCGCAATCCACGGAACGGTGCTTGCCGTCGATGGCGGCTGGCTGGGGCGTTGACCCCCGGCCCGGGCGGCCGGCGGGATCATCGATCCTGCGCGCTTTCGGGCGGATCGTCGTAGACCGCCCAACCGAGGGGGCGGCCCGTGGGTGGCAGCTCGTCCTTCGAGAGGTTGCGCGCGATATAGGTCTTGGCGATGAAATTCGCCGAAACAGGCGCCGTCAGGAAGAGGAAGAGCGTGATCAGCAGCTCGTGCACCGAGAAGCTGCCGGTGAGCGCGTAGAAGTAGACCATCGACGCCACAAGTACCCCGCCGACACCCAGCGTTGTGGCCTTTGTGGGGGCATGCAGCCGCTGGAGCGTGTGACGCAGCTTGACGAGGCCGAACGACCCCACGAAGCCGAAGATGCCGCTGACGACCAGCGAGAGCGCGATGAGCGTTTCGGCGAGAAGGCCCATGGGGTTACCTCACTCGATGATGTCGCCGCGCAGGACGAACCTGCAGTAGGCGACCGTGGACACGAACCCGACCATCGCGATGAGCATCGCCGACTCGAAATAGACAGCCGTGCCGCGCCAGATGCCGTAGAGCACGAGAAGCGCGATCACGTTGATCACCATGGTGTCGAGTGCCAGGATCCTGTCGGCGTCATCGGGGCCCCGCACGATGCGCCACAGGTCGAGAAGGAGGGCGGCGCCGTAGCAGGCCGCCGCGAAAAGAAGCGCCATTTCGATCATGGGAATATCTCCTTCAGGCGGGTCTCGTAGCGGGTCTTGATCTGGTCTCGCACCGCGTCAGGCGAGTCGGTGTGGAGGCAGTGAACGAGGATGCTGACACCGTCCGCCGAAAGGGTCGCCGACACGGTTCCCGGCGTCATCGTGATGGTTCCGGCGAGCACCGTGATCGCTTCGGGCGATGTCAGTTCCAGCGGCACGACGATCCAGTGCGAGCGAATATCGCGCTCTCGCCGGAACAGGATCACGGCCGCCACCTGCACGTTTGCCACCACGATATCCCAGATCACGATCAGCATGTAGACGGCCGCCTTCAGCGGGCGCCGCAGCTTCGGCCGGTCGGGCCAGTAGGGGGCGGTGAGCAGGGGAACCACGGTGCCGATGACCGCCGCCAGAAGCAGGTTGCCCGGCGTGAGCTTGTTGACGAGGCCGATCCATACTGCGGCAAGCGCAAGGCTCAGGAGCGGGTGCGGGAGGATCCTGTTCAGCATCCCTCAGCTCCCTGCCGCGGGGGCGAGCACCGCCGCAATGTAGCCCGGCGTGTCGAAAAGCTGGGCCGCGGTGCGCTCTGCCACGTCGAAGGCCGGGCCGGCGAAGACGGCCAGCAGCGCAAGCGCCGCGAGCAACACACCCGCGGGCATGATCTGGGCCACGCCCGCGGGCCGCACCTCGTCGGCGGATGGTTGCGAGCCCGCTGTGGCCGGCTCCGCCGTCGAGCGCCAGAAGAGCAGGCTGCCCGCCCGCGCGAAACCGACTATGGTGAGCAGGGAGCCTGCGAGGATCGCGCTCCACCCCCACCCCATCGCGCCGGGCACGCGCAGCGCGTCGAGCACGAGAAGCTTTCCGAGAAAACCGCTCAACGGCGGCATCCCGACCATCGCGATCGCCGCCGCGAAGAAGAGCGCCGCCAGCAATCCGTTCTGGGGCGTGGCCGGCGCCGTGACGAGGCCGTCTCCCTTCCGGCGCGTCACCACCAGATCCGCAACGAGGAACAGCGCCGCCGCCGCCAGGGTTGAGTGCACGACGTAATAGAGCGCCGCGGCCGTGGCCGCCTGCGTAAAGAGCGCGACAGCGGCAAGTAGCGTGCCCATCGAGCCCAGCACGGAGAAGGCCAGCAGCGCCATGAGACGGCGCGCGCCGAGCACCCCCAGCGCGCCGATCGCGATGGTGACGATCGCCGCTGGAAAGAGCCATGTGCCCGGCAGGTGGTTCACCGCCGCGGCCTCGGGCGCGAAGGCCACCGTGTGCACCCGCAGGATCGCGTAGGCGCCGACCTTTGTCATGATCGCGAAGAGTGCAGCCACCGGCGCCGGCGCGTTGGCATAGGTCGAGGGAAGCCAGAACTGCACGGGAAAGAGCGCCGCCTTCACCGCGAAGACGATCATCAGCAGGATCATGGCAACCCGGACAAGCGCGGCCTCCCCGGCCGGGATCTCCTGCACCCGCACCGCCAGATCGGCGATGTTGAGCGTGCCGGTACTGGCGTAAAGCGTGCCCAGCGCGAAGAGAAAGAGCGTGGAGCCCGCGAGGTTCATCACCACGTACTGCATTCCGGCCCGCAACCGCTCACGCCCGCCGCCATGGATCATCAGCCCGTAGGACGCGATGAGCAGCACTTCGAAGAAGACGAAGAGGTTGAAGATGTCGCCCGTCAGGAAGGCCCCGCCGATCCCCATGAGCTGGAAGTGAAAGAGCGTGTGGAAGTGCCGCCCGCGCGAATCCCACCCGGTGGCCACGGCGTGCAGGAGCACCACGAGGGCAAGCGCGCTGGTCAGCAGCACCATCAGCGCCGAAAGCCTGTCGAGGACAAGAACGATGCCGAAGGGGGCCGGCCAGCCGCCCAGGTGATAGACATGGGTCTGCCCGTCGGAGGCGAGGACCGCAAGTCCCACCGCCACGGCCAGCAGCACCGCCGCCCCTGCCAACGAAGCCACCCGCGCCAGCGTGATGTCGTGCCGCATCACGAAACCGAGGAGCGGTGCCAGAAGGGCAGGCAGCACGACCGGGAGGATGATCCAGTGGCTCATCGCTCGTCGCCCCCCCGTTCGGGGGTCCCCTGCCCGTCCTGCGCGCCATGGCTGCGGTCCGCGTCGACCCGGTCGTTCCCGGATACGAGAAAGGCGCCGAGCGCCAGCATCACGAGAACCGCCGTCATCCCGAAGGAAATCACGATCGCCGTCAGCACCAGCGCCTGCGGCAGCGGATCGGTGTAGGCGCCCTCCGCGTAGGGCGAAAGGATCGGCGACATGTCCACGGCGAGCCGCCCGCTGGCGAAGAGAAACACGTTCACCGCGTAGGAAAGGAGCGCAAGCCCCAGGATCACCGGAAAGCTCCGCAACCTGAGGATGAGGTAGACCCCTCCCGCCGTGAGGACGGCGACGGTGGATGCAACGAGGACCTCCATCAGTCTTCTCCCTCCCCGCGCCCGCCCGCGCCCGATGGATCGTAGTCCATCGCGCCTGTGTTTACCGTCTCGCCGGTATGGCGCGCGATCCGCGACAGGCTGTAGAGCATCAGCATCACCGCACCGAGCACCGTCAGGAACACGCCGAGATCGAAGAGCATCGCGGTGGCGAGCTCGAATTCCTCGATTGGCGGCAGGTGGACGTAGGCGAACGCGCTGGTCAGAAACGGCTTGCCAGCGAGCCATGAGCCTGCCCCGGTCAGCCCCGCGATCACGATGCCGAGGCCGATCATCGTGTGGTACTCGATGCGTTTGCGTTCCTGCGTCCATGCAAAGCCGGACGCCATGTATTGCATGAGCAGAGCAATTGCGATGACGAGACCGGCCACGAACCCACCGCCGGGCTGGTTGTGGCCGCGCAGGAAGATGTAGATCCCGACCACCACCGCGATCGGCATGAGCACGCGAGTGGCCACTACCATCATCAGCGGATGGCGATCGCGCGAGAGGTCCCGGGCGAACTCGATTTCCCGCAGGCGCCGGGCGCCCGGGCCGGAGAGAAGCGCTTCCATCAGCGCGAAGATGATGAAGCCGGCGATGCCCAGAACGATGATCTCGCCGAAGGTATCGTAGCCGCGGAAATCCACGAGGATAACGTTGACGACATTGGTCCCGCCGCCGTCCTCGTAGCTGTTGGCGAGATGATAGGACGAGATGGTGTCGGTGTCGCGCAGAAGGAAGGCGTAGGCGAGCGCACCCACTCCCGCCCCGGCGGCAAGCGCCACGATCCCGTCGCGGGCCCGGCGCAGCGGCGTGCTTTCGATGGGCGAGGACTTCGGCAGGAAATAGAGCGCCAGCAGAAGCAGTATGATCGTTACCGTTTCCACGGCCACCTGCGTCAGCGCGAGATCGGGCGCCGAAAGGTAAACGAACCCGCCCGAGATCATCAGCCCGATGATGCCCACAAGCACAAGCGCCTGGAACCGAGCCCGGTGCAGGAGCACCACCGAAACCGTGGCCACCACCAGCATGAGCCAGCCGACGGCAATCACCGGCGGCACTGGCAGAGGCGCCCGCGTGGGCGGGGCGAGCCCGCCACCGAAGAAGGCCACGCCCCCCAGCAGGACAGATGTCGAAACGAAGATCGAGAGATAGCGGCCGAGACCGCCGTCGTGGGCGCCTTCGGTTGCGCGCCGCGCAACGGCCACCTGCCCGGCCACGAGCCCGTCGAACAGCGCCTTGGCCTCCGGCCGGGGGGCCGCGGCCCAGGCCCGCGCCAGCGGGCGGTAGAGCGCGAGGAGCGCAGCGCCGCCCGCGACGGCGACGCCCGACATGAAGAGCGCGGGCGTCGCCCCGTGCCAGATCTTGAGCGCGTAGAAGGGCAGCGGTTCGGCCCCGATAACCGCGCCGGAGGCAACCGCCACCAGCGGCCCCGCGATCAGGGCCGGGAAGAGCCCGATGGCGATCACCAGAACGGCAAGTATCGCCGGCGCCGCCCAGAGCCCGAAGGGCGGGTCATGGGGTCTCGAGGGATAATCCTCGCGGACCGGGCCCAAGAAGACATGGCCGATGAAGCGGAAGGAATAGGCCACCGAAAGGAGCGCCCCCGCAGTCGCCAGCACCGGCACCGCCAGATCGCTGCCTGCCCAGGCCGTATGGGTCGCTTCCTCCAGCATCATTTCCTTGGACAGAAAGCCGTTGAAGAGCGGGATGCCCGCCATGGAAAGCGCCGCTACCGTTCCGATCGCGAAGGTCACCGGCATGAGGCGTGCGAGCCCGCCGAGCCGGGCGATGTCGCGCGTGCCGGCCTCGTGGTCGACGATACCCGCCGTCATGAAGAGCGCGGCCTTGAAGGTCAGGTGGTTGATGACGTGGAATATCGC
>CAYXOX010000030.1:8418-14498 GCA_964466745.1 uncultured Rhodobacterales bacterium | reverse complement strand
GCCGCGATAGCCTTTCCTTTCCATCCATTCCGCGAGGCCTCGAAAAAGTCGGTCCATGAGATCCGGACCGTGAAAGTACAAGGCGGACCCCACCGCGGCAAGGGGTGTCCCGAAGCCCAGGAGCATCGTCAGAAGCCCGAGGTGACTGACGGTGGAGTACGCGAGGAGCGCTTTCAGATCGTCCTTGAAGAGGGCGATCAGGGCACCGAGCACCATCGTCACGAGCCCGGTGGTCGTCACCAGGTAGAACCACGCATCGGAGCCCGCGAGCACGGGCCACATCCGCGCCAGGAGGAACACGCCCGCCTTCACCATCGTGGCCGAGTGCAGATAGGCCGATACCGGGGTGGGCGCCGCCATCGCGTGCGGGAGCCAGAAATGGAACGGGAACTGCGCCGATTTCGTGAAGGCGCCAAGGAGGATCAGCAGGAGCGCCGGCAGATACCATTCGGAGGCCCGGATCGCCTCGCCCTGGGCGAGGATGTCCGTCAGGTTGTAGCTGTTCGCGATCTCGCCGAGGATCAGCATGCCGCCGATCATCGCCAGCCCGCCCGCGCCGGTAACGGCCAGCGCCATGCGCGCGCCCTGCCGTCCCTCGGGCAGATGCTTCCAGTAGCCGATCAGCAGGAAGGACGAAAGCGATGTCAGCTCCCAGAAGACGAGCAGGAGCAGGATGTTGTCCGACAGGACGATGCCCAGCATCGCGCCCTGGAACAGAAGAAGGTAGGTGTAGAACTGACCCATCGGGTCTTTGCCGGAGAGGTAGAACCGGGCGTAGAGCGTCACCAGCAGCCCCACCGACAGGATCATGCCCGCGAAAAGCAGCCCGAGCCCGTCGAGAAAGAAGGAGGCAGAGAGCCCGAGCTGCGGCAGCCATTCGAGCTCGGCCCTTATCACCTCGCCCCGCATCACCGAGGGCGCCAGGATGAGCAGCAGAATTAGCGCCAGCGCCGTCGGAACGGCGGTGAAGCTGGCGCAGGCGGTGCGCCCGGCCCGGATCATCACGCCCGGCACAAGGGCGCCGAGAAAAGGCAGGAGCGAGATCAGGAGCAGGAAGCTCCCCCCGTTGCCCATCTGACTGCACCTCCGCTGATGCGTGTCTTCGCCTGGTGGATAACGGTGCCGCAGGGGGATGTAAAACGCGGCGCCCCGGCAGGTTTCCGCCGGCGGTGGCCGGGTGCCCCGCCCGCCCTCGGTCAGCGCCGGGCCGGGGGAGGTCGCGCCTCGACATGCTGCTCGAGGCGGTGCGGCCTGGCCGGTGTACGGCGAGGCGCTTCCTCAGCCGTTGCATGCCGCGCAGATCCCGGGGCGGAAGCGGAGCCCCGGTGCGGGACAGGCCGGTCTCCTGCACGGCTTCGGCGAAACGCGTCGTGTCGCCCTCGTCCCCGGCGGGCCCGGCGCGACGGCACGGAAGATCTCGCGCCCGCCGCTCGCCGGCCCGCTGTGGACATCGCCGCCGGAACCGGCTTCAACCGCACGGCCGGCGCCGGAAGCTGCCGGCACACGAGGCAATCGAAAGGCAAGACATCCATGACGACTTTTACCGATCAGGTCGCAATCGTGACGGGCGGCGCCCAGGGCATCGGCCGCGCGGTGGCCGACCGGCTCGCCGCAGGCGGCGCACGGATCGCCATCTGGGATCTCGACGCGGATCTCGCCGCGCAGGCCGCGCAGGAGATCGGCGGCGGAGCCTTCGCCTGCAGCGTCGATGTGGCCGACTGGGACAGTGTCTCCGCGGCGATGGCCCGTACCCTCGAAACGGCCGGCCGCGGCGACATCTGCGTGAATTCCGCCGGAATCGCCGGGCCGAACGCCCCGCTGGTGGACTATCCGGTCGACGCGTTCCGCCAGATCACCGAGATAAACCTGCTCGGCACCTTCCACGTGAATCGCGCCGTCGTGCCGGCCATGAAGGCCGCCGGCTACGGCCGGATCGTCAACATAGCCTCCGTCGCAGGCAAGGAAGGCAACCCGAACGCGAGCGCCTACTCGGCCTCGAAGGCCGGCGTGATCGGGCTCACGAAGTCGCTCGGCAAGGAACTCGCCGACGTCGATATCGCGGTGAACTGCGTGACGCCCGCCGCGGCGCGAACCCGGATCTTCGACCAGATGAGCCAGCAGCACATCGATTTCATGCTGTCGCGCATCCCGCGCGGGCGTTTTCTCGAACTCGACGAGGCCGCGGCCATGATCTGCTGGCTTCTGAGCCCCGAGAACAGCTTCACCACCGGCGCCGTGTTCGACCTCTCGGGAGGACGGGCGACGTACTGAGCGCGCCCCTGCGGCGCCTCTCGCGAAAGTTGTTGCCATGCACTCAGTTCCCGGAACATTTCGAGTATCTGACCAGTTCTTGGAGTGCGATTGGTGCGATTGATGGCAACGATCCCGCCCCAGCCCGCTGGGTACGACCTCGCGGATTTCCCCTTCTAAACCGGCGATCGCCTGATAGTTGAGGACACACTGGTGATCGCCGCCGACGAAGACGCGGCGGTTGCGGAGGCGAGCTCGGGTAACTTCGCCGAGGCACTCGGCATCAATTCGAGCGAGATCCTGCTCGGCGGGGGGCGCGATACTCTGATCGCCGAAGCGACGGCGACCGGTTTTGATTAGAGTAACGGCTTTGCCGTCGGCGTGAAGGACTCCACAATCGAAGCGGGCGATGGCCATGACGAGATCGTCGCGACGGTCGTTGCCGGCGGCGCGGAGGCTTTCGCCGCCGGTATCGATCGGGCGGAGATCACGACCGGTCGGGGCAACGACCGTATCGAAGCGTCTGCGGAAGCAACCGCAACCATCTTTTCTCCGCAGATCGCGCGAGCCGAAGGCATGCGCGAGCTCACGATCGACACGGGAAGCGGCCACGACGAGATCTTCGCAACGGCCGTGGCGGAGGTGGACAGCGAGGGCGATGCCCGCGCCTACGGGATCGAAGACAGCCAGATCGTGTTGGGAAGCGGCGGCGACCTGCTCGTCGCGGAGGCGACGATGCGGCTCAGCGGCTCTGACGTCAACGCAAACGCAACCGGCATCCGTTTCACGACGACCGACGCGGGCGATGGCGCCGACGTCGTGATCGCCCACGCCGGCGCAGAGTTTGAAACTGCCGGCTCCGCGGACAGCGTGATTGCCATCCGCGAGTCCACGCTCATCATGGGGCGCGGGAACGACCGCGTGGAAGCGACCGTTTCGGGCGGAGATGACAGCGAGGCGGCCTGGGGCGTATGCCTGTCGTACATCGATCTCGGGCAGGGAAACGACTTCTTCTCCGGCACCGTCAGCAACTCCACGATCGAGGGCGGCAACGGCGAAGACACGCTGATCCTCGCCGGAGACAGCACCGACTACGACTTCCTGGAAGGGTCCGAAGGAGCGGGCGTGGTCGAAGGCGGGGCTTAGGAAAGCAGCTTCGAGGTGATCGACATCGAGCTCTTCGTTTTCGACAACGGCACGTTCACCTTCGACGGGCTCTTCGGCATCACCCGGGGCGAAGCGCGGAGCAGGCCTTCAGCTGTCGAGGCTGAAGGCCGCCTGCACCCTTGCCCGGTCCGTGTCGGCCTTCGCGCTGGCAAACACCACTTCGCCGCGGCTGAGCACGTAGAAACTGTCGGCCAGGTCGAAGGCGAAATCGAAATACTGCTCGACGAGCACGATCGCCATTTCGCCTTCGGCACGCAGCTGCTCGATCACGCGGCCGATCAGCTGGATGATGTTGGGCTGGATGCCCTCCGTGGGCTCGTCCATCAGCAGAAGCCGGGGGCGGGTCACCAGCGCCCGCCCGATGGCGAGCTGTTGCTGCTGCCCGCCCGAAAGATCCCCTCCGCGGCGGTTCTGCATCTCGCGCAGCACCGGGAACATCTCGTAGATGCGTTCGGGCACGCGGCGCTCCGCACGCGGCAGGCACGCCAGCCCGGTTTCGAGGTTCTCGCGCACCGTCAGCAACGGGAAGATCATCCTGCCCTGGGGCACGTAGCCCACCCCCATCTGAGCAAGCTTGTGCGCGGGCAGCCTGCCGAGCGGCTGGCCATCGAGCGCCACGTCGCCGCCCGAACGGGGATGGGTTCCGGCGATGGCTTTCAGAAGCGAGGTCTTGCCCACGCCATTCGTTCCCATCACGCAGGTCACGTGCCCCTTCCGGGCCTCCATCGAGATCCCGTTGAGGATCTTGCTGCCCGAGTAGTGCAGGGTGAGGTCGCGGGTCGTCAGCATGTCAGCGCCCCAGGTAGACTTCGATCACACGCTCGTTGGCCATGACGTGGTCGAGCGAGCCCTCGGCCAGCACCGCGCCCTCATGCAGGACCGTCACCTTGCAGCCGAGCCGGCGCACGAACTCCATGTCGTGCTCCACCACCACCACCGCCCTTTCCAGGGCGAGGCGCTTGAGGAGTTCGGCGGTGTGGTTGCGCTCGGTGGAGGTCATCCCGGCGGCGGGCTCGTCCACCAGGAGGAGTTTGGGATCCTGCGCCAGCAGCATCCCGATTTCCAGCCACTGCTTCTGGCCGTGGCTGAGGGTGCCGGCCTGCCGATCCAGCTGTTCGGCCAGCCCTATCTCGGCGGAAATGGCTTCGAGCCTTGCCCCGTCCGGCATGCGATCGAGTAGGCTCGAAAGCGGCCCGCGCGGGGTCTTGAGCGCGATATGCAGGTTGTCCGCGACGCTCTGCTCCTCGAAGACGGTGGGCCGCTGGAACTTGCGTCCGATGCCCGCCTGCGCGATCTGGGCCTCGGAAAGGGTGAGAAGCGATGTGCCCAGCTCTCCCCACCGCACGCTGCCGGTATCGGGGCGCGTCTTGCCGGTGACGATATCCATGAAGGTGGTCTTGCCGGCCCCGTTCGGCCCGATCACGGCTCGCAACTCCGGCATGCCGATGGCGAAGCTGAGATTGTTGATGGCGCGGAAGCCGTCGAAGGTGACCGACACGCCGTTGACCTCGAGTATCGCGCTCATCGGGGCGGCGCCTTGCGCACGATGTGGTCGACGAGCCCGCCGAGCCCCTTGGGGGCGAAGAGCGTGACGGCCACGAAGCCGAGGCCGAGCAGCACCGGCCACCAGTCCACCCACTGCAGGGTATAGGCACCGAAGGGAATGTCCGGCGCGCGTCCGCCCGTGAAGTAGGTGGACAACAGCGAGACCACCGCCGCGCCGATCACCGCGCCGTAGAGCCGCCCGCGCCCGCCGATGGCGACCCAGACCGCGAGGTAGATCGAGGCGATGGGCGCGATCTCGTCGGGGTTCACGATACCGGCCTGCGGGTAGTAGAGCGCGCCGGCAACGCCGCAGATCATGGCCGTGAGCGTGAAAACGAAGAGCTTGTAGGCCTCCACGGGGTAACCGAGGAACCGCACCCGGGGCTCGTCGTCGCGGATGGCCCTTATGATGTTGCCGAACTTGCCCGAAACGATCCAGGCCGCACCGATGTAGGCCAGGCCAAGCGCCAGCGCCGAGGCCCAGAAGAACCAGATGGAGATCCTGTCCTGGCCGATGTTCTCGGCACCGGGGATGTTTTGCAGGCCCGAAAGCCCGTTGTTCCCTCGCAGGCCGGTATCGTTCTGGAAGAGATAGAGCGAGAGGGCCAGCGTCATGGCCTGCGTCAGGATCGAGAGGTACACTCCCGTCACCCGGCTGCGAAATGCCAGCCAGCCGAAGACCAGCGCCAGAAGCCCGGGCACCGCGACGACGAGGAGGAGCGTGAGCGGCAGGCTGCCCGAAGCCGCCCACATCCAAGGCCAGTCCTCCGCGCCGACCACCGAGAAGATCTGCAGTGCCGTCGCCTCGCTGACCTCCGCCTCGGTGGGCGGGATGACCGCGGACGAAAGATTGGCGCGCACCACCGCCTCCGTCCGGGCCGTCATCAGCCACATGCCGATGGCATATCCGCCGAGCGCGAAGAAGGCGAAGTGGCCCAGCGAGAGGATGCCGCAGTAGCCCCAGACGAGATCCATCGCGAGCGCCGCAAGGCACAGGCAGAGGGTCATCCCGAGCACCTTGGTGAAGGAGACCGAGATCGCGCCGGTGCCGTAGGCCTCCGAAAGGATCGTCACCACGAGCGCGAAGAGGGTGAGTGCCGCGATGAAGACCGGCACCG
>CAYXOX010000030.1:4528-8408 GCA_964466745.1 uncultured Rhodobacterales bacterium | reverse complement strand
GCGGTTGCGGCTGAAGATCGTGCCCCCCATCGCCTCAGTCTCCGGCCGCGCGCCCGCGCAGGGCGATGAGGCCCCGCGGACGGAACTGGATGAAGAGGATCACGATCAGGATCATGTAGGTTTGCGCGGCAAGGGTGTTGGCGGGATTGAGCCACTCGATCACCTTCTGCAGCGACCCGATCATCGTGGCCCCGAGCAGCGTGCCGAAGATGTTCCCCACCCCGCCGACGACCACGGTCATGAAGCTCTGCACGATGTAGTTGGCCCCAAGATCGGGCACCACCTGCGCGAAGAGGCCGATGGCAACGCCCGCGATCCCCGCAATCCCGGACCCCAGCCCGAAGGTAAGCATGTTGATGCGGTCGGTGTTGATGCCCATGGAGGCCGCCATGGCGGGGTTCTGCGTGACGGCTCGGACCTCGAGGCCCAGGCGTGTGCGGTTGAGCGTCAGCCAGAGCGCAACGAAAAAGACCACGCCGAGAATGAAGATGGCCACCCGGATCGAGCTTATCGAAACCACGTCGTTGATCGTGACCGAGCCTGCCAGCCAATCGGGCGGGGTGAGCGGCCGGGCCTGAGTGCCGAAGATCTGCCGGACGATCTGCTGCAGCGCGATCGAGACTCCGAAGGTTGCGAGCAGGGTTTCGAGCGGCCGGTGGTAGAGCCAGCGGATCACCAGCCGCTCGAGAGCCACGCCGCTCGCGAATGTCACCGCGAAGGCGAGCGGTATCGCCAGCAGGATCGAGAGGGTTCCATCCGGCACGAGGGTCTGCACGACATAGCCGGTGTAGGCGCCGATCATGATGAACTCGCCGTGGGCCATGTTGATCACGCCCATCACCCCGAAGGTGATCGCAAGCCCGATCGCGGCCAGGAAATAGATCGAGGCGAGCGACAGCCCGTCGAGCGAAAGATCGACCACCCGGAACAGGCCCACCCGGGTTTCGATACCGTCGAGCGTTGCGCGCGCGGCGTCGGTCACGGCCCTTGAAGGCTCGCGGTAGGCCTCGAAGAAGACATGTGCATCGAGAGCTGCGGCCACATCGGCCTCCGTCGGGGCGGGCTCGGCCCTGCCTTCCGCCACGAGGGCCGCGTAGGCCCGGTCGCGCGCCTCCTCGGTGCCGAGCTGCGCCACCGGGATTCCGCCCACTCGGCCGTCCACAACATTCGCGGCGAGGATTTCGCGCTGGCCGGCGCGGCCGAGCTTCGGCGGGGCAAGGCCCGCCTCGACCAGTATCGCATAGGCATCCTCGGCGGTCAGCGCGTCGCTTCCCGGCTCGAGCGTGCGGGCAAGGTTGATGTCGCCCGGCAGCGCGGCGGCCACCGCTCTTGTTGTGGCGAGAAGCGGGTTGAGCGTGGCCCGCGCATCAAGGCTGACGTTGCCGGCGAGGCTCTCGATGCCGGCCACGCGCTCGGCATCGCTCTCGGCAAAGGCGATCACCAGCTTGGGCAGAAGCACCTCGAGACGCGCACGAACCTCCGCATCTGCTTCCCGGCCATCGAGGTCGCGCACAAGCGCCAGGTGGGCAGGGTCGGGCGCGTTGTCGATTGCGTCGAGCGCGGCCATCCTCTGGGCCGGATCGCTGGCGGACAGCTGGAACTGCACGAGGGCGCTGCCGATCTCACCCTGAACGCCTCGATTGGGACGAAGCTGGACGACCTCGCGGCTGCCGCCCGTGCCGATCACCTCGCCCGTCGAGATGTCGACGAGGGTCAGCGGATCGGTATCGGGGTCCTGCACGAAGACGAAAAGCCCGTCGGCCTCGCGCAGGTAGAGCTCCCGGGCCTGCCAGCGCTCCAGAAAGCCCTGCACCTCGGGCAACTCGCTCGCCACGAGGGCGTCGAGCACCTCGCCCACCGTGCGCCGCGAGGCGTTGGCAACTAGATCGGCCCGCTCCTGCAGGAGCGCCTGCAGCCCCTCGCCCTCGCCGGCCGTCTGCGCGCCAACCGGACCACCCCCCAGCGCCACGAAAAGCACGAGGAGGCACGCCTCAAGGAGTTTCTTCATCTGTGTCCTGCCCGAAGGAAACGCCGGGCCGCCATCGGGCGGCCCGGCACGCGGCGGCGTTTGTCAGTAGTTTGACTGGATCTGCACGCAGGTTTCGGTCTCGGTGTTGTACATCCCGCAGCCGAGGCCCGGCCAATCGGCCTCGAGCACGGCCGACTCTGCAAGGAAGTCCGTCCAGGCATCGCCGGGCACCGGCTCGGTCTGGCTGATGATGTCGAACTGTCCGTCGGCGCGGATCTCGCCGATGAGCACTGGCTTGGTCAGGTGATGGTTCGGAAGCATCTCGGCGATGCCGCCGGTGAGGTTCGGCACCTGGATGCCGTACATCGCGTCGCGCACTGCATCGACATCGGTCGTGCCCGCGGCTTCCACCGCCTGCACCCACATGTTGAAGCCGATGTAATGGGCTTCCATCGGGTCGTTCGTGACGCGGTTCTCGTCGCCGATGAACTCGTGCCAGCCAGAGATGAACGCCTCGTTCTCGGGAGTATCCGCGGACTGGAAGTAGTTCCACGCCGCGAGATGCCCCACAAGCGGCGTCGTGTCGAAGCCCGAAAGCTCCTCCTCGCCCACCGAGAAGGCCACCACGGGGATATCGTCGGCGGTCACGTTCTGTGCGGCCAGCTCGGAGTAGAATCCGACGTTGGCATCGCCGTTGATGGTGGAGATCACGCCCACCTGCTGACCCCCGGCGCCCAGCGCCACGACATCGGCCACGATCGACGACCAGTCGGATTGGCCGAACGGCGTGTAATTGACGAAGATGTTCTCGGACGGAATGCCCGCATCGAGCAGGTATTGCTCGAGAATGCGGTTGGTGGTGCGGGGATACACGTAGTCCGTGCCCAGCAGCGCGAAGACCTCCACGCCCAGCTCCTCGAGGAAGTAGTCCACGGCCGGGATCGCCTGCTGGTTGGGCGCGGCGCCGGTGTAGAACACGTTCTTCGAGCTTTCCTCGCCCTCGTACTGCACCGGATAGAACATGAGCCCGTTGAGCTCCTCGATCACCGGCAGCACCGCCTTGCGGCTCACCGAGGTCCAGGCGCCGAAGATCGCGTCCACCTCGTGGACGGTAAGAAGTTCGCGCGCGCGCTCGGCGAACAGGGGCCAGTCCGACGCTGGATCGACCACCACCGGCACGATCTGCTCGCCAAGGAGGCCACCGTTGGCATTCTGCTGCTCGATCAGCATCAGCATGACGTCGCGGAGGGTCGTCTCCGAGATCGCCATGGTGCCGGTGAGCGAGTGAAGGACGCCCACCTTGATGTCCGCCTGGGCGGCGCCCGCGGCGGCAACGGCAAGTGTGGTCGAGAGCAGCAGTCTTTTCATGAGCAGAAACCTTTCTTCCTGTCAGCGGTATTTTGCAGGTGCAGAAAGATGAACGCCGATTGACGGTGTGTTGTCTGCCGTTATTTTCGCCACTCGGTGGTGCAAATTTCGCAACACGCTGCGAGGGCCGGCATGCGACACCTCAGGATCTATCGCGCCATACGCCTCGTGCGCCGCGAAGGCTCCATCCGCAAGGCGGCCGAACGGCTTTCGGTTTCGCCCTCGGCGCTCAACCGCTCCATCCAGGGCTTCGAGGAAGAGATCGGCCTCGCCGTATTCGACCGCGTGCCAGGCGGCGTTCGCCTGACTTCGGCCGGCGAACTCTTGATGACGCTGGTCGAACGGCACCTGCTGGAGTTCGACGATCTGCAGGGCCTCCTCGGCGCCCTGCGCGACGGGGCGGCCGGCGCTCTGCGCGTCAGCCTCGGCAGCGATATCGCCGCGGGTCTGCCGCTTTCGGTTCTTGCCGCATTCGGTGCGGACTGGCCCGGGATCTCGGTGGAGATCAAGGTCGACGACGGGCTGGCCGGGCTGCGCGGTCAC
>CAYXOX010000030.1:0-4518 GCA_964466745.1 uncultured Rhodobacterales bacterium | reverse complement strand
ATCCTCACCAACCCGGTCACCGACGACAGCGTCGAGGTGCTCTACGCCCGCAGCCTGCAGCTCGCGGCCTACAGGGCCGCGTCACAGGACGGCACGCGGATCGGGCGCGATCTCGAGGCGCTGGTCGCGCGGCGGCTCGTCCTGCCGCCTCCCGGTACGGGCAGCCGTGTCGCGATCAGCCATTTCCTTCGCCGCCGCCGGCTGCGGGAACGGGTGGTCACCAGCGCACCGGCGGGGCTGCTTGCCTCCGTTCTCGTCGGCGAGCCGGGCACCTGCATCTTTGCCGAGCCGGTGTTCCGGCAGAACCCGGCATTGCCCGCGCTCACCGCCGTGCCGCTCGAGCTGGGAACGGTGCAGATCATGGTGTTGCGCGCGGCAAGGATGCCACTCAGCCGCCCCGCCCAGGCCTTTCTCGTGGAGCTTCAGCGCACGCTCGAAGCCATCGCCCCGGGCGCGGAACCGGGCGCCCGCGGCAGCTAGAGCAGGCGGACCGCTTCGAGAACGAGCCCGTCGAGCCCCTCGCCGCGCCCGGCGGCATGGGCGCGAAGCTCGGCCCGCATCTCCGGACTCCAGAAATCGCGCAGATGCGCGGCAACCCGCTCCGCCTGGTCGCCACCGGGCTGGGTGCGGAAGAAGGCGGCAATCTGGTTTGCCATGTAGATCATCCGATCAGATGCCACCGCGCAGCGCTCCCTCGATGCGATGCGCCCCGGAATAGCAGTCGAAACCGCCGCCCCGCGCGAAGGCGACCACCGTGATGCCCGCCGCTTCCGCCAGCCGCAGCGCGTGGGCCGTGGGAGCGGAGGGCGCGATCAGCATGGCGCAGCCCGCGAAGGCGCATTTCTGCACGAGCTCCACCGAAAGCCGCGATGTCATCACGAAGGCGCCCTCGGCGGGGGTCTCGCCTGCCCGCGCCAGCGCACCCACCAGCTTGTCCAGCGCGTTGTGCCGCCCCACGTCTTCGCGCGCCAGAACGATCCCCTCGCCGGGGCGGAAGAACCCGGCCGCGTGCACTGCATGGGTCAGGTCGTGAAGCGGCTGATGCGCGCGCAGGGCCTCGCAGGCCCCTGCGATGTCTTCGGCCGCCAGCCGCAGGCCGCCGTCGGCCACCGCCGGCAGCGGGCGGAGCGCCGCCTCGAGGCTCTCGATCCCGCAGAGGCCGCACCCCACGGGCCCGGCCATGGCGCGCCGGCGCTCGGCCACGGCTGCCGCCTGCTTCACCGCAAGCCAGAGCCGCGCCTCGCACCCTGCCTCGCCCGGCAGGATCTCCACTGCCTCGATCTCGGACGCGGTGGACACGAGACCCTCGCCCAGCGCGAAGCCGACGGCGAAATCCTCGAGATCCGCCGGGCTCGCCATCATCACCGCGTGGGTGGACCCGTTCACCGTGACGGCCACGGCGAGCTCCTCGGGCAGCGAACGCCGCACCGCCCCCTCTCCGTCGCGCCGGTAGGCGTGGCCGGCGCAGCTCCGCGAGGCCGCCGCAAGCTCTCCGCCCGGCCCCGACAGCGCCGAGGAGCTGCGAGGTACCGCGGCCTCTGCCGCAGGCGGGGCGGCAGTGCGCGGGCGCGCCGGCGCGGAGGCGCGCCCGCCCCTCATTCGGCCGCCGGCACGATGCGACGCGCCCGCCCGGAATGGGCATCGTAGTCCCGCTGCCACGCGGTAGGGCCGTTCGAGAGGCTCACCTGCACGGCCGTCACCTTGTATTCGGGGCAGTTCGTGGCCCAGTCCGAGTAATCGGTGGTGATCACGTTGGCTTGCGTCTCCGGGTGATGGAACGTGGTGTAGACAACGCCGGGGCTTACCCTGTCGGTCAGCGTCGCCTTCAGCGAGGTCTCGCCCGAGCGCGAGGCCAGCCGCACGAGATCTCCCTCGCGGATGCCCCGCGTTTCGGCGTCGTGGGGGTGGATCTCGAGCAGGTCTTCCTCGTGCCAGAGCGTGTTCGCCGTCCGCCGGGTCTGCGCCCCGACGTTGTACTGCGAGAGGATGCGGCCCGTGGTCAAGAGCAGCGGGAAGCGCGGGCCCGTGCGCTCGTCGGTGGCGATGTACTCGGTCACCATGAAGCGCCCCTTGCCGCGCACGAAACCGTCCACGTGCATGAGCGGCGTGCCTTCGGGATGGGCCTCGTTGCAGGGCCACTGGACCGAGCCCTTCTCTTCGAGCAGCGCGTAATCCACCCCCGCGAAGCTCGGCGTGGTGGCGGCGATCTCCTCCATGATCTGCGCGGGGTGCGTGTAGGTCCACCCGCCGCCCATCGCATTGGCCAGAAGCTGCGTTATCTCCCAGTCGGCATAGCCGTTCCGCGGCGCCATCACCTTGCGCACGCGGTTGATGCGCCGCTCCGCATTCGTGAAGGTCCCGTCCTTCTCGAGGAAGGTGGAGCCGGGCAGGAAGACATGGGCGTAGTTCGACGTCTCGTTCAGGAAGAGATCGTGGACGATGACGCACTCCATCGCCGCAAGCCCCGCCGCCACGTGGCGCGTGTCGGGGTCGGATTGCAGGATGTCCTCGCCCTGGCAGTAGAGGCCCTTGAATTTCCCCGCGACGGCGGCGTCGAGCATGTTGGGGATCCGCAGGCCGGGCTCGGGGTCGATCTCCACGCCCCAGCGCTCCGCGAAGACGGCCCTGGCGGACGGATCGCTCACGTGGCGATACCCGGGCAGTTCGTGCGGAAACGAGCCCATGTCGCAGGCGCCCTGCACGTTGTTCTGGCCGCGCAAAGGATTCACGCCGGTGCCGGGGCGCCCGATGTTGCCGGTGAGCATCGCGAGGTTCGCGATGGCCATGACTGTGGTGGAGCCCTGGCTGTGCTCGGTCACGCCGAGACCGTAGTAGATCGCGCCGTTCCCCCCGCTCGCATAGAGCCGCGCGGCCGCACGCAGGGCCCCCGGATCCACCCCCGTCAGCAGGCTCGTCGCTTCCGGGGAGTGTCGCTCCTCGCGCACGAACTCCACGAAGTCGTGAAAGCTCTCGTCATCGCAGCGGGACCGGATGAACGCCTCGTCGGCCAGCCCCTCGGTGACGATCACATGGGCCATGGCGGTCAGCACGGCCACGTTGGTTCCCGGCCGAAGCGGCAGGTGGTGAGCCGCCTCGACATGGGGCGTGCGCACGAGGTCGATGCGGCGCGGGTCGATCACGACGAGCCGTGCGCCTTCGCGCAGCCGCCGTTTCAGCCGCGAGGCGAACACCGGGTGGCCGTCGGTGGGATTGGCGCCGATCACCACCACCACGTCGGCCTCGGCCACGCTGTCGAAATCCTGGGTGCCGGCCGAAGTGCCGAAGGTCTGCTTGAGCCCGTAGCCGGTGGGGGAGTGGCACACCCGGGCGCAGGTATCGGTGTTGTTGTTGCCGAAGACGGCGCGCGCGAGCTTCTGCACGAGGAAGGTCTCCTCGTTCGTGCAGCGGCTCGAGGTGATCACGCCGATGCTCTTCGCCCCGAGGGCCGCGGCGATGCCCCGCATCTTCCGGGCCGCGAAGGCGATGGCCTCCTCCCAGCTTGCCTCGCGCCACGGGTCCTCGATCCGCTCTCGCACAAGCGGGGTGAGAATGCGGTCCGGGTGGCTCGCGTAGCCCCAGGCGAAGCGGCCCTTCACGCAGGAGTGCCCGCGGTTGGCCTTGCCGTGGCGGTAGGGCACCATGCGCACCAGCCGGTCTCCGTTCAGCTCTGCCTTGAACGAGCAGCCAACCCCGCAATAGGCGCAGGTCGTCAGCACCGAACGCGTCGGCGTCCCCAGCTCGATCACGCTCTTTTCCTGGAGCGTCGCCGTCGGGCAGGCCTGCACGCAGGCGCCGCAACTCACGCAATCCGAGGCCAGGAAATCGTCGCCGGCGGCGCCCGCCGAGACCCGGCTCTCGAAACCGCGCCCCTCGATGGTGAGCGCGAAACTGCCCTGCACCTCGTCGCAGGCGCGCACGCAGCGGTTGCACACGATGCACTTGGAGGGATCGTAGGTGAAATAGGGGTTGCTGTCGTCCCGCGGGCGCCAGTCGGGGTTGGGCGCGCCGCCGCTGGCCGCGCGCTGCCGGACATGGTCCCGCCCGGGCGCGTAGCGCACGTCCCGAAGCCCCACCGCACCGGCCATGTCCTGCAACTCGCAGTCACCGTTCGCGGCGCAGGTCAGGCAGTCGAGCGGATGATCCGAGATGTAGAGCTCCATCACGCCGGTGCGCAGCCGGCGCAGCCGGTCGGTCTGGGTGCGCACCTCCATCCCCGCGGCCACCGGCGTGGTGCAGGAGGCCGGCGTGCCGCGCCGCCCCTCGATCTCCACGAGGCAGAGCCGGCACGAACCGAAGGCCTCGAGGCTGTCAGTGGCGCAGAGCTTCGGGATGGAAACGCCCGCAAGCGCCGCCGCGCGCAGCACCGAGGTTCCTTCCGGAACCGTCACCTCGATCCCGTCGACGAGCAGGGTCACCGGGGCGCCGCCGGCCGCCGGGGTGCCGAGGTCGCGATCGTCGGGCGGCAGGGAAAAATCCTTCATCGGGCCGAGCCCCTTCCTTCATCTTGGGCGAAATACT
>CAYXOX010000029.1:0-25682 GCA_964466745.1 uncultured Rhodobacterales bacterium | reverse complement strand
GAGGTCGAAAAACGCTGCGCAATCCCGACAGATCGTGCGAAGCCGGGCCGCTTTGCCGGGATCGGCAAGTGTCGGAAATTGCGCAAGAACTCGCGGTTCCGAGTGATTGTTCATGGTTCGTTCGACACGACTCATAACCTGAAGGTCGTAGGTTCAAATCCTACCCCCGCAACCAAAAATTCTTTCATGATGTCAAATGCATGGGCCGCCCTCCGGGCGGCTTTTGGGTCTCGCGTCGTGTCGCAAACCCATCCCGAGCACTCCCCAAAGATTCCAAAGGCTTACGAGCATCCCCGATTCCTCCGTGCAACACGGATGCGACACTGGGCCGGGCGATGGTCGCGGAGCGTTCGCTGCTGACGGCGGTTGCCCGCGCGGTGCCGCTGCGCTTGGAAGGGAGCAATTCCTGAAAGGTCCGAATTGCCCATGCCGATCTACGAGTTCGTCAGTGAAGGAATCCGCCCCCTGAGCAAGACGACTTTCCGCGTCGCGCAGCTGCTGGAGCGGCGCGATCTGCTGCGGCTGCTGCGGGCGTACATCGCCGTGGTCGTGGTCTTGACCCCTGAAACTTGTCCGTTCTGAGTGCAAATTTTCGGGCACACTTCGGAAGCGAGAGGAGTGCCCTGATGCCGAAGAAACGATTCACCGACGAGCAGATTGCGTTCGCGCTGAGGCAGGCGGAAGCCGGCACGGGCGTCGGCGAGATCTGCCGCAAGATGGCGGAGGCGGAGGCCACGTTCTACCGCTGGAAGAAGGTCTACGCGGGGATGGGCGTGTCCGAGATCCGGCGATTGAAGCTGCTCGAGGAGGAGAACACGAGGCTGAAGCGGCTCGTCGCGGACCTGACACTGGACAAGACGATGCTGCAGGACGCCCTGCGAAAGAAGTGTTGAAGCCCGTCTGCCGCCGCGAAGTCATCCGCCACTACCAGGAGGTCTTCGCGCTGTCGGAACGTCGGGCGTTCCGGGCCATGGGCTTCGGGCGGGCTTCCCACAGATATCGGTCGCGGCGGGATCCGGCCGTGGAGCTGCGAATGCGGATCAAGGAACTGGCCGAAGCTCGCGTGCGATATGGCTACCGGCGCCTGCACGTCCTGCTCCAGCGGGAGGGCTGGCAGGTCAACCACAAGCGAAGGTACCGGCTCTACAGCGAAGAAGGGCTGTCGATCCGGCCCCGGAGCCCCAGGCGTCGGCGCGCGTGCCGCTACCGGTCCGGCCGGGTGGACGCCTTGGGCATGAACGACGTCTGGGCCATGGACTTCCTGTCGGACACGCTCTTCGACGGTCGCCCGTTCCGGATCCTGACCATCGTGGACTGCCATACGAGAGAGGCTCTCGCGACCGTTGCGAGGACGAACTTCCGGGCCTATCAGGTCGGCGAGGAGCTCGACCGGATCGCCCGGATCCGGGGAAAGCCACGGAGCATCCGGGTGGACAACGGACCTGAGTTCGCCGGGAGGATGCTCGACCAGTGGGCCTACCTGAACAAGGTCGAACTCGACTTCTCCCGCCCCGGAAAACCTACCGACAACGCCTTTATCGAGGCGTTCAACAGTCGGCTGCGCCAGGAATGCCGAAATGCCTCCTGGTTCCTGTCGATGGCTGACGCCCGTCAGCGGATCACCGATTGGAGGATCGATTACAACGAGGAGCGACCGCACTCGGCGCTCGGAAACTTGACGCCGAGCGCCTTTGCGGCCCAACTGCAACCAGCCCGGAAGGTCGCATGAAGCCCGGACCAGAGACGGGGTGAAGTCCCCTTGGCCGAAAACTCCAGCTTCAAACGGTCCAGTTCTCAGGGGGCAGAGTAAAGGCAAACGCCGTAACGCCCGGAACGGGATGTGCCGCGCGAAATACGCGTCAGGCTCCCAGCTCGAGCGACCATCGGCGGGACAAGCTGCTACAAATAGAAGACGCGCAAGAGCTGACGCCGATCGGACCTGCCGGCGCCGAACTCATCGACACGAGAATCCCTACCGCCTCAGAGGCGGTCCGATCCCGCAATACGAGCCACGACGCCTGTCGCGCCAAAGGCTGCGCCTTCTTCGATGGGTTCACCGTACTTCGCGGCAGGCAATGTCGCTTCAACGGTCGTCCATGCAACGAGCCGGATCCGCTGGTGCGGTATCAATGGAACCTTTGCGCTTCCCGTCTGCCTGGCCAGGCGCGGAGAGTTGACCGGTGTTAATGCCCGAATACGGAGCAAGAAGCATTCTAGGCGCTGCCCGTGGCGGCTTCGCTGTCAGCTTGAGCGGCCAACGGGATCCTTGCGGCAGGCCTGCGCTTCACGCCGTTGGCGCGCTCGGCCGCCGCGCTACACGGGACAAGGGGTTTACAACACAATGGGTGTTTTCTGGTTCTGGTTTCTCGTCGTCATGATCTTCTTCACCGTGGCGGCCTTACCTGCCTGGCCTTACACGCGCGGCCGCGGGATCTATCGCAGGCCCGGAGCGTGGCCCTATGCTCCGAGCGGTCTCGCGGCCGGCCTGGCGCTGTTGATCGTGTTTCTCTTCTGGCTCGGGCTGCTCGCCATTGCGTGGCCTTGGTATTCCGCGCCTCCACCGGCGATCTGACCTTCGGCACTTCGGCACTTCGGCACTTCGGCACAAGGACAGGGATCGGTGCGTACCGGATTGAGACCCGGGAAGGAGCAGAGGCGTGCTTGACGTTCAGGATGCGAAAGACCGGATCGCGGAGTTGCGCGAGGCCATCAACCGGCATGATCGGCTCTACTACGTCGAGAATGCGCCCGAGATCTCGGATGCGGAATACGACGAGTTGCGCGCCGAGCTAGAACGGCTGGAGAAGGAGCATCCCGAGTTCGTGACGGAGGACTCGCCCACCCAGCGCGTAGGGGCAGAGCCTGTCCCGGAACTCGAAAAGGTCAGGCATGTCGCGCCGATGCTCAGCCTGCGCCCGGTGCGCGACGCGCAGGAGATCGGCGCGTTCCTGGACCGGCTCGCCGCCGAGACGGGCACAGGAGATGCCTCCGTACTGGCCGAGCCGAAATTCGACGGACTGTCGATCGAGGTCGTCTACGAAGATGGCCGCTTCGCGCGAGCCTCGACGCGAGGCGATGGCGAGACGGGCGAGGACATCACACATACCCTGCGCACGGTCCGCGCGTTGCCCCTGCGCCTTGATGCGTCGGAGAGCCCGGCCGGCCAGCTCGCGGTGCGCGGCGAGGCAATACTGCCGAAGGCTCAGTTCCAGAAGCTGAACAAGAGGCGCGTCGAACGCGGCGAAGACCCCTTCGCCAACCCAAGGAACGCTGCCTCGGGCCTTCTGCGGCGGAAGGATCCTTCGGCGGCCGAGCACAGCCGCTTCGCCGTAAGCTTCTACGACGCGAGCGGGATCGACATCGACATCGCCCCGACCCAGGGCGCGCTCCTCGATCGCCTCGACGCGCTCGGTCTGCCTGTCTTGGGGGATCGCAGATGCTGTGACACGCAGGATGGTGCCGCTGCGTTCCACGAGGCGCAGGCCGATGCGCGCGACGACCTCGAGTTCGAAATCGACGGGGTCGTGCTGAAGCTGGACGCGCGCGCGGAGCGGGAGGCACTCGGAACCCGCAGCCGCAGCCCGCGTTGGGCCATCGCCTGGAAATTCGCACCCCGCACGGGCGAGACCCGTATCGCCGACATCGTCGTCGGCGTCGGCCGGACCGGGGCGCTGACGCCTGTGGCCCTGCTCGATCCGGTCGATGTGGGCGGCGTCACGGTAGCCCGCGCCACGCTGCACAACATCGAGGAGGTGCAGCGCAAGGATCTTCGCGTCGGCGATACCGTCCGGATCGAACGGGCGGGCGACGTGATACCCGAAGTCGCACAGCGTGTGCCGCGGCCCGGCGTCGAACGAAGCGATCCCTTCGAGATGCCGGATCGGTGCCCGTCCTGCGGGGCGAAGGTGGAACGGCGTGGGCCCATGGCCTTTTGCCCCGCAGGCCTTGCCTGCCCTGCGCAGGTGAAGGCGCGGCTGGTGCACTATGGATCGCGGCAGGCGATGGATATAGCCGGCCTTGGCGAGAAGACAGCCGAACAGCTTGTCGAGCGCCAGCTGGTCGAGGATGTCGCCGGCCTTTACGACCTTACAGTGCAGGAGATCGCCGACCTTGACGGGTTCGCGGAAAACTCCGCGAAGTCCCTGCATGCAGCGATCCGCGACAGCGAGCAGCTACCGCTCGACAGGTTCCTTGTCGCACTCGGGATTCACCATGTCGGCCGCGATGTCGCCCGGCGGCTGGCATGGGCCTTCGGCACACTCGATGCGCTGCGCGAGGCGTCTGCCGCGGAGCTCGAGGAACTCGATGACATCGGCGCCCAAACCGCAAAAAGCGTGGCCGCCTTTTTCGCCGAAGAGCGCAACACGGACGTAGTCAATCGTCTCCTTCAGGCGGGTGTCAGCCCGCAGTCCGTGGAAGATGCCGGTGACAGGCTGCAGGGCAAGACCTTCGTGCTGACCGGGGCGCTGGAGCGGTGGACCCGGGACGAAGCGACGGAGGAGATAGAGCGCCGCGGCGGCCGCGTCACGTCGAGCGTCAGCGCCGAGACCGACTACGTGGTGGTCGGTTCGGATCCGGGCTTGAAACTCGACGAGGCGCGCGATCGGGGCGTCGAGACGCTCGACGAGGCGGCGTTCGGGCGGATGCTGAACTGACAAAGGGGCGCGAATGCCGGTCCACAACAGCGAAATCGCAGCGATGTTCGACCATGTCGCGGACGTTCTCGAGGTGCAGGACGCCAATCGGTTTCGCGTGCGCGCCTACCGCAATGCCGCCGACACCGTCCGCGACCAGAGCCGGCCGGTTGCCGACATGATCGAAGAGGGCGCCGACCTGTCGGAGTTGCCCGATATCGGCGAGGATCTGGCCGGCAGGATCGCCGAGATCGTCCGGACCGGGAAGCTGCCGCTGCTCGACGAATTGTCCGAGGACGTGCCGGAGGCGATTGTCGAGGCGACGCGCATCCCCGGCATTGGGCCGAAGCGGGCACGCGCCCTATTCGAGCGGCTCGACCTCGGCTCGCTCGACGAACTGGCAGTGGCGGCCGAGGAAGGCCGGATCGCGGATGTCGAGGGGTTCGGGGAAAAGACCGAGGCGAAGATCCGCGAGGCCCTGGAGAAGGGCGATATCGACGAACGCCGGTTCCGGCTGGATGTCGCGGAGGATTTTGCCGAGCCGCTCGTGGCATGGATCCGCGAGATCGAAGGTGTGGAAAAGGCCGAGATCGCCGGCAGCTACCGCCGCCGCAAGGAGACGGTGGGCGATCTCGACATCCTCGCCGCCGGTGCGGACGGGGGCGCGATCATCGACCGCTTCGTCCAGTACGACGAGGTGGAGCAGGTGGTCTCGCAGGGCAAGACGCGCTCGACGGTGACGCTGCGCTCGGGCCTGAGTGTCGATCTGCGCGTGATACCGGAGGCAAGCTGGGGCGCGGCGATGCACTATTTCACGGGCTCGAAGGCTCACAACATCGCCGGGCGCCGCCGGGCGCAGGACCGCGATCTGAAGCTCAACGAATACGGGCTGTTCGATGGCGAGACGCAAATCGCAGGGGCAACCGAGGAAGAGGTCTACGAGGGCATCGGCCTGCCTTGGATCCCGCCGGTGCTGCGCGAGAACCGCGGCGAAATCGAGGCGGCGGAAAACGGCGATCTGCCGGACCTGATCACGCTGGACGATCTGAAGGGCGACTTGCACACCCATACGACCGCGTCGGACGGAAAGAACACGCTCCGCGAGATGGCCGAGGCGGCGCAGGAAAGAGGATACGCGTACCTCGCAATCACTGACCATTCCAGGAGCCAGACCCAGGCCGGCGGCCTGAGCGAGGATGAGCTGGAAGCACAGATCGGCAGGATCGCCGAACTGAACCGCGATTTCGAAGGCTTTCGCCTGCTGGCGGGCTGCGAGGTGGACATTCTCAAGGACGGTCGCCTCGATTTTCCCGACGGATTGCTCGAAAAGCTGGATATCGTGGTGGCGTCGGTCCACTCGTATTTCGATCTCGACGACGACACCCAGACTAAGCGCATACTCCGCGCGATGGAAAACCCGCTCGTGCACGTCATCGGCCACCCGACCGGGCGGCAGATCGGACGTCGAAAACCCTTCGCGGTCGACATGGAGCGGCTGGTGCGCGCCGCGAAGGACAACCGCTGCGCGCTCGAACTCAACGCCAACCCGATCCGGCTGGACCTGAGCGACGTGCTTTGCCGCATGGCGGCAGACCACGGCGTGAAGATCGCGCTGTCGACCGATGCACATTCGACCGGCGGCCTGGGGAACATCCGTTATGGCGTGGATCAGGCGCGGCGCGGCTGGCTGTCCGCGGCCGACGTCATCAACACGCATGGCTGGAGCGCTCTCTCGCATACACTGGCGAGAAGCTGACGGGCGGCTGGGCGGTCGATGACCCCGGAGACTGCGATCGTTCTGGGATCGCTGGTGATTGCGATGATCCTCTTCGCCACCGAGCGCCTGTCGGTCGATGTCGTCGCGCTCGGGCTTGTCGTCGCGCTTGTCGGCAGTGGGATCCTGGCGCCGGCCGAGGCCTTTTCCGGCTTCGGCAGCGAGGTCATCATCGTTCTTGCCTGCATCATGATCCTCGCCGGGGCGATCGTGAAGGCCGGTGTAATGGAACGGTTGGGGCAGCTTGCCCACCGTGCCGGGCATGGCAACGAGCGCCTGTCGGTTCTGTCGCTGCTTGCCATTGCCGCGGGGAGCTCGGCCGTCCTGAGCAACACCAACACCACCGCGATCCTGATGCCCGCGGCGATCGAAACCGCCCGGCGCGAGAAGATCAGCCCGCGCCGGGTGCTGATGCCGCTGAGCTTCGCTTCGATGCTGGGCGGGGCCGGCACGCTGATCGGCACGTTGGCGAACCTCGCGGGCAGCGGTATGGCAGAAGATCTCGGGTTAGAACCCTTCGCGCTCTTCGAGTTCATCGGGGTCGGCGCCGTCATCACGGCCTTCGGGCTGGCGATGGATCAGAGCGGCGCCGCCGAGTTTCTTGCCGATCACATCGTCGCATGGTGCATGCCGTTCGGGCCGTACGCTGCGCTGCCGGCCTTCAGCCTGCTGACGGTCCTGCTGTCGCAGCCGATGTCGAACGCCGCGGCGGCGCTGACCGTGATCCCCGTCGCGGTGGCCGCCGCCGACGGGCTGGGGCTCGATCCAAGGATGCTGGCCGTTCTCGTGACCCTGTCGGCCTCCGTGTCGTTCATCTCGCCGCTCGAACCGGCCTGTCTGCTGGTCCATGATGCCGGGCGCTACAGCTTTCTCGATTACGCCAGGGCGGGCACGCCGCTGACGATCATCTGCGTGGTGCTTCTGCTGATCATCGTGCCGTGGGCCTGGGGTTGAACGCGCCTGGCTCAGCCGCCAGCGCCGGTCGATCCGACCTCGACGCGGAGCGCGGGATCGGCATGGACGACCTCCACCTCCGCATGCTGCGCATCGCGGCGCCGAAACCGCAGGGACGCGCGGTGCCCTCCGACACGCAGATCGGTCACCTCGAGCCAGTCGAGATCCGCGGGCAGGACCGGGTCGGAAATGCGGATCTCCGGGCCAAGGCCATCCACCTCGATCCCGAGGCAGGCCTGAAGACACAGGAAGGCCGACCCCGCCGCCCAGGCCTGGGGTGCGCAGGCCGAGGGAAAGGCAACCGGTTGCGCCGTCTCGCTGCGCGGAAGCCCGCACCAGAGTTCGGGCAGGCGATGTTCCGGAAAATGGCAACTGGCGTCGAACAATTCGGTCGTGATCCGGCAGGCCAGCCCGGTTTCGCCTGTCCGTGCCGCGCCGGCGGCGATCAGGCTGTTGTCATGCGGCCAGACGCTGCCGTTGTGATAGCCCATCGGGTTGTACCGCGCGGCATCGGTCGCGACGGTGCGGATGCCCCAGCCCGACAGGAGCCTAGGATCCGACAGGGCCGGAAACAGCCGCTCGAGCCGGTGCGGCAGGGTCGCCCCGAAGAACGGCAGATGGCCCGCATTCGAGGCCGACACCCGGACCGGTCGGTCCGTCGCGTCGAGCGCGATGCAGTAGGTTCCCAGGTTCTCGTCCCAGAAGGCCGCGTCGATCCGTTCGACAAGCGCATCGGCATCTTCGCGCAGCCCTTCGACGTCGTCGTCGGTTCCGAGCGCCTCGTAGACGTCTGCGGCGGCACGTAGCGCGGCGACGTGGTAGCCCTGCACTTCGACTAGGGCGACGGGGCTGGCGCACAGCGAACCGTCGGCGTGGAAGATCGCGTCGTCGGAGTCTTTCCAGCCCTGATTGCGAAGGCCGGTCTCTGTAGATCGGGCGTACTCGATAAACCCGTCGCCATCACGATCACCGTATGTCGCGGCCCAGGACATCGCGGCCCGGATCGCAGGTTCCAGCCGGCGCAGGCGCACACCGTCGCCCGTGCGCATCCAGAAGGCATGGGCCAGCACGACGAACAGAAGGGTCTGGTCGATCCCGCCGTAATAGTGGTGAAACGGCACGGCCCCTGTTCGGGCAAGCTCGCCATTGCGGTGCTCGTGCAGGATCTTGCCGGGTTCAGCGTCGCAGAACGCATCGATCTGTGTGGCCTGCGTGGCCGCGAGAAAGTCGAGCACACCGCCGGCCAACTCGGCATCAAGCCAGAGCGTCTGCAGCGCGGTGATCAACGCGTCGCGCCCGAAGGGCACGGAAAACCACGGAACGCCGGCATGGGGGTATGGGCCCGTGGGCAGGTCGGCGGTGAGGACCGCGAGATCTGCCGAAGAACGGGTCAGCCAGGCATCGAAGGAGGGCCTCGAGGTTGTGATCCGCGCCGTGCGGTCGATGCGGGCCTTCATCCGGGCGGCGACGGCGCGTCTCGCATCGGTGAATGCCTGCTCGTGAAGCGGCGGGTCCGGGGCTCCGTGACCGGCGCGGATGCGATCCTCGGGGGCGCCGCCGCCCACGGGCCGCTCGCGGACCTGCACCGTGCAAAGGATCTCCCGCCGCGCTTTGGGCGGAAGGGAAAGTCGAAAATGCGCGCGCCCGGATTCGAAGCTGGGCGCCGGGTCGAGCGCCACGCGGGTGGTCAGAAGCCGGCCGTCGGCTGACCGGTATCCGAACCGGATTTCGCTGTCGCCGAATTCGGGGGGCAGAGGCATTCCGCGTTCCGCTGGGTCGGCGCCGCGCACCTCGAAGATGTCACGGTAGTCCGCCCAGCAGTCGATGGCGATGTCGAGTGCGGCCGTCTCTGTCCCGAAGTTGACGATCTCGATCCGATCGTAGAGGCCGTCCGAAAGGAACCGGTCGCGGCGGATATGCAGCTCGAAATCCAGGAATTCGGTGCCAAGGCAATCCACGAGCCTCGAATTGGCGAGGTCGCTGCGAAACGCCACATCATCGTCGCGCGCATCGTGGCCCAGTTCGATCAGCCCGGTGCCGTTGATCGAAAGCGACAGGCGCGAAAGATATCGGGTATCGCAATAGAAGAGACCGTCCTTGGAATGTGCTTCGCCGACGGCGGCATCGCGGGCGTTGATCTCGCCGCTGGCCGGAAAGACGGCGAAAAGATCGCCATCCTTCAGCACATGGAAGTCGTGGCGGGTGTCCGGCCCGAACCGATTGGGAACCACGTCTGCGTTTGCCATTGCGTTTCCCGTCCGTCTTCCAGCTTCTTGTCAGCTCTTGTGTGCGAGCGCCTTGGCCGGATCTGGGTGGAGGGGAAGACCCGGGCTCGGATGCCGGATCAGCGGGCTGCCCTCGCCGGAAAGCATCTCACGGACAGGGCCTTGCCGGTCGACGTTCTTGCGCGAAGATCGAAGATTCCGGTAGACGTCGAGGTACGCGTCCGCCATCCGGTCGCTCGAGAACCGCTGTTCGAACTGCCGCCTGATCTTCGTTCGGTCAAGGTGTTCCACGTCAGCTATTGCCGAGAGCGCCTCGTCGGCGGTTTCGACGATGCGTCCGGTGACGCCATCCTCGATGACCTCGGGCACTGATCCGCACGGATAGGCGATCACGGGGGTTCCGCATGCCATGGCCTCGATCATGACCAACCCGAACGGTTCCGGCCATCTGATCGGAAAGAGCAGTGCCTTGGCACGGCCGAGGAATTCGGATTTCTGCGCTTCGCCGATTTCTCCCACGTACTCGATTTGCCGGCCGTCGACGTGGGGCCTGATCGCTTCTTCCCAGTATGGCTTGTCAAAGGAGTTGATACGCGCTGCGATTTTGAGTGGCAGTCCGGCGCGGCGCGCGATCTCGATCGCGGTGTCGATCCCCTTGTCCGGGGCGATTCTTCCGACGAAGGCAAGATAGCCGCCCGAGCCATTCCCCGTTTTCCCCAGGAGATACCGGAACATGTCGCGCGGGTAGCCGTGATGGATCGTGGCCGCCCAGTTCGCGTGTGGAAGCGGGTTTCGCTGGGCGTTCGAGATCGAGACTAACGGAAACTTCCGGAACCTTTGAAAGAAACGGGAATGGCCCACGTAATCAAGTCGAGAATGGCAGGTGGTGACCGTATTGCTGGCGATTTCCTCGAACATCGGGAAATGGAGGAACTCGGTGTGAAAATGCAGGATGTCGAATCGATCGGCAATGCGACGCACGCGATCGAGCATGAGGATGTGGTCGGTCACGCTCTCGCTGAGCCGGTCGTCGGTCAGGAGCGAGCGGTCCCGGCAAACCACCAGATCTGCGTTGATCCGGCTTTCGGCGTTAGCGAACACCGTGACCTCGTGGCCCTTCGAGCTGAGCGCGTTGGCAAGACTTGCAACCACCCGCTCGGTTCCACCGTAGGCTTTGGGCGGCACCGCTTCCATCAGCGGGGCAATGAGAGCAACGCGCACTTCTTTCCCTCCTGTCATCCGTGTCTTCCGACGATGCCAGAAGTATCCCGGCGGCGACGGGGACGGCATTAACCCGCGCTAATGCCGGACTGCGGCGAACTGGCAGTATCGAGCCCAGCGCTGCAGTCGCGCTTTGTACGTTCTGCCAGTGCGACGCGGCGCGTCGATGCGAACCCGGCCATCGCATTGGCCTGAGATCCCGGATTCGAGACAGGAGGAAACCATGGACCACCAGACCGAAAAGACGCCGGCACCGATCGAACGCAACGCCGCCATTCCAGTCTACGACAGGGCCTGGATGCCATTCTGGGCGCTTCGCAGCGAGGTTGATGACCTCTTTGACGACTTTTTTCGCACCGGCTGGAGCGGCGGCTCCGTGTCGCGCCGGCCGGCGCGCGGTCACCCGCCCCGGGGCCCGGCGTCGGCCCCTAGCCTCGACGTGATCGACAAGGAAAACGAGGTCAAGCTGATCGCTGATCTTCCCGGCCTGACGGAGAAGGACATCGACGTTCAGGTTACCGACAGCACGTTGACCGTCAGCGGCGAGAAGAAGGAAGAGATCGAGGAGGGCGACGTGGAGGGCGAGCGATGGGTGTCCGAACGCCGGTTCGGCAGCTTCACAAGGCGGATTTCGCTCCCGGAAGGGATCGACCAAGACAGCATTGACGCCTCCTTCAGGAACGGCGTGCTGACCGTACGCCTGCCCAAGCGGCCCGAGGCGCAGCACCCCGCCCGAAAGATCGAGGTAAGGGCGGCCACCTGAAGCGCGCCGGCCGACATGCCGGGCCGGTTTCCGAACCCGCGCGGCCACGGTCCCGGCGCCGCCTCATGCGACATGAAGCTCTGCCCGTCCGTTCGGAAGGGCCGTGTGCGGCTACGCGTCCCTGCAGATGCGCATCGGGCCGGGGTCGCAAGGAAAAATGACAGGAAAGACCGAAACCATGATGCATCGGACAATCATTACGATTTGGGTCGCAGTCTCGTCTGCGATCTCGGGCCCGGTTCTGGCGCAGTCGTTCTTCGAGCCGGACGCTCGCGGCATCCCGACCATCGCTCCAATGATCGATGAGGTGACCGGAGCGGTGGTCAATATCTCGGTTTCGGCCGAGGCTGCCGCGCAACTCAACCCCCTGCTTCGCGATCCCCTCTTTCGTGAGTTCTTCGATCTTCCCGGCCGTCCGCAGGACCAGCAGCGTTCCAGTGTGGGATCGGGGGTCATTGTCGATGCGGACAGCGGCTTCGTGCTAACGAACCACCACGTTATCGAGGGCGCCGGAACCGTCGAGGTCACCCTGCGCGACCGGCGGACCGTCGGGGCCGAAATCGTCGGCAGCGACCCCGGTACGGACATTGCTGTGCTGCGTATTCGCGCTGAAGGGCTTTCCGATCTTCCGATGGGCTCGTCCGGGCAGCTGCGGGTCGGTGACTTCGTGATCGCGGTCGGCAATCCCTTTGGTATCGGTCAGACAGTGACCTCGGGCATTGTCAGTGCGCTCGGGCGCTCTGGAATCAATCCCCAGGGCTACGAGGATTTCGTTCAGACCGACGCCTCGATCAATCCGGGCAATTCCGGCGGCGCACTGGTGACCCTCGACGGTCGACTGGTCGGCATCAACACGGCCATTCTTTCGCGAACCGGCGGCAATATCGGAATTGGTTTCGCAGTGCCGATCGACATGGCACGGGCGGTGATGGACCAGATCGTCGAACATGGCGAGGTGCGACGCGGCGAGCTCGGCGTCGTGATCCGGGACCTTACGGCGGATCTCGCGAAAGCGCTTGATGTTTCGGTCGAACGCGGCGCGATTGTCACCGAAATCATGCCGGGCTCGGTGGCCGAGGCGGCCGGGCTTTTGCCGGGCGACGTCGTCGTCGGGGTGGATGGAGCACCAGTCACGAGCTCGCGCGCGCTGCGCAACAGGATCGGGTTGAATCGGCCCGGGGAGGAGGTGGTTCTCGATGTCTACCGCGGTACGGAAGAGTTCGAGCTCTCTGTGAGGCTCGGGGCCGGACAAGGAGCAGATCGTTCCGGTGCGACGCCGCTTCCAACCGAACCGATGCCTTCCGCGCTCGAAGGCGCGACAATCGAACCGCTCGAACCCGATCATCCTGCCTTCGGAGAGGCCGACGGCGTCGTCGTCTCGACCGTGGAGCGGGGTAGCGCTGCGGACCGGGCCGGTCTTCGACCAGGTGACCTCGTTTCGGCCGTGAACCGGGAACCGGTTGCGTCGCCATCCGATCTTGACGCTCGGTTGGCCGCCGCCACGGGAACGGTTGCCCTGACAGTGTGGCGGGACGGCCGAGAAATGCTTCTGGTCTTGGAGGCGTGATCTCCGCGCCGGCCTTGGATGTGCACGCAGGTGCGAACAGACGGCCCGCCCCCCGAACAGGGGCCGCGCGGGCTCGAATGCTCCAAACCGAGCCTTACATGGCACGGTCAAGCCGGGTTCGATGAGGGGCGTCGAACCATCGTCGGTGGGGTATTCCATCCTTCCGTCGTGGTCCCGCAAGGCCAGGACGGCCAGAACGAGCGCACCGGCGCCCCCCCTTTCGGGAGAGTGCCGGCGCTCTCGCTTTTGTCTGCCGGCGCTCGGCACGTATGGCCGGGCATTGTCCGATCGACGGCCCGCGCTGAATTGACCACCTGCCTGACCGGATGAAACGGCGACACAGCACTCCGCAAGCGGCGAAAGCGGGTATGCCGCCGATGACCTGGGCGACGGTGAGCAGCGCATTGGCCCAGATCGCGATGGTCACGCGCCGATCCACGGCTTTCGCATCGAGCCGCGCCTGGCCGCCGGTTTGCGGCATTTACACGCTCGGGATGAACGAAGCCGGGTGCGGGCTCACCCGGTCGCCTCGTCTTCCATCACGGTCGGCGTCGTGTCTCCTTCGGCCTCGTCCAGTACCACTTCGAGGACCAGCCAGGCGAGAAGGGCGAGCACGATGGCACCGGCCATCCCCCACAGCACGAACCAGTGCCGGCGCTTCTGCTTCTCGATATTCGCGTCAGGTGGGGTCATGCCGCCTCCTTTGCATGTTCGCTGCGCATTGGGCTTTCGCGGGCCGGCAACAGGCCGGCTATTCGGCTCCCGCGTCACAGTCTACCGGCGCGTCCTCGCACCGGATCGCGTCCAGTTCGGTCGCATTGACGGAGCAGTTCTTGAGGGCAGCCCGTACGCCCCTGCGCAGCACCTCTTCGTGCGTCGGGTGATATGCGGGCATCCGCAACAGGGCGCGCAGGTCGTCCTTTCGTTCGATGGCGTAGGCCAAAAGATGCGCCAGATGCTCGGCCTCAGGCGCGACAATCGCAGCACCGAGGATGCGCGCGGTTGCCTTCTCGGCATATATCCGCAAAGCGCCGCCCGGCGCACGCTGCAGGCGCGTGCGGCCGGCAGTATCGAACGAGGCCTCGCCGAAAGCGATTTCTGCTGCGTGGTCTTGCAGTTCGTCCCAGCTGGCGCCGGCCAGGGCAATCTGCGGCTCGCAGAAAACCATTCGAAGCGGTGTCCGGCGGTCGAAGCGCGCATCTTCGTTCCGCGCGGCGAAGAATCCGGCCAGGCGCCCCTCGTCCGAGGCTTCGTGCAGCAGTGCCGGGCCTTGTCCGGCATCGCCGGCGAAGTAGATCCGGGTCCCGGACAGGTTGAGCTGGCCGGCGGGCAGGGCGGGCCGCCCGTCCTCGTCCGGCGTGACGCCCCAGGTCTCCAGCCCGAGCCCAGTGATGTTCGGCGCCCGTCCCGTGGCGACGAGAACCATGTCGACCTCGGTGTCACCACTATCCCACCGCATGTGGATCGCGCCTCTGTCGCGTACGACAGGCTCCGCAATGCCCTCGACGATGGTCATCTCTGCGGCAAGCGAACGTCGCAGATGCTGGAGGAGTTCGGGGTCGGTCAGGCCACCGATCGTCGTCTCGGGGTCGAAGCCGGTGACCTCGACCCCGAGCCGGGCGAGCGCCTGGCCGAGCTCGAGGCCGACGGGCCCGAGGCCAATCACGGCCATCCTGCGCGGCAGTTCGCGCAATTCGAAGATATCGTCGGATGTCACGAGCCGTTCGCCCAGCCGATCCCGCCAGCCCTCCGGGATAACCGGCTGCGAGCCGGTCGCGATCACCGTTGCGCGCGGACGGAACTGGTCCTTGCCAGCCCGCAGGATACCCTTGGGCTCGAAGACCGGAGCCTGCGGCACGAGATGGGTCTCGCGCCACGATTCCATGCTGCGCATGACACCGTCGACGAGGCTGTCGCGCAGCCTGCGGGTTTCGGCGAGCACGCGGGCCGTGTCCACTTCCAGCCCGCCGCCGCCGAGAATGCCAAGCTCTTCGAACGCGTGTCGGCGATGAAAATCATGCGCCGATTGCAGGAGCGCCTTGGAAGGCATGCAAGCTGACCGGGCACAGATCGTTCCATAGGGGCCCGGGTCGAACATGAGGTAGCTGTCGGTAACGCGCGCGACCTCGGCGCGCGCCGATAGCCCGGCCGTCCCGGCTCCCACGATCGCAACGTCGAGCTTTTCGGCACTCATCGCCGGCTGGGTTTCGTCGCCGGATTGAATTCGAGTGCCCCGATCCGTCGCACGGTGCTGGCCTGCGGACCGATGGGGCTTTCGCCGGTCTGGACAACCAGTTCGACCGTGTCTCGGGGCTGAAGATCGTCGAAACTGCCATCGACGACGCTATTGCGATGGAAGTAGATCAGCCTCTGGTCGGTGGCGATGATCTGGCCGAAATTCTCGTCGTGGCGTATCTCGACAACCTTGCCCTGAAGCGGGCCGTCATTGGTTTTCACGTCGTCGTTGATCTGGGCTTTCCAGCGCTTCAGTTCGGTGGCCATGGCAGCGAAGGCATCTCTCAAGGCAACGCGCAGATGCTCGTGCTCGGCCACGTCATTCTGGTCGTTTCGCACGACCAGCTCGGTGCCGGGTACGCGAACCTCGATCGTCACCTCGTAGAGATTGCCCTTGCGCTGGCTCTGATGAGGTGCGCGGACGTAAACGTGGCAACTGGTTATGCCGTCGTAGAAGGTCTCAAGATGACCGGCCTTCTCAATCACGAGCGCCTTGATCTCTTCGGTCGGTTCGACGTGCTTGAACGCGATCTCAATCGGGGTCTGCATCTGTCGCCTTTCTCTTTTTCCCGAGGGTCGGGTCCGCATCGCTGGACCAAGGTCCGCGCTCTGGCGGGGGCAGATCCTGGCGGTGCCGGCGATAAAGCCCGATAATGGCGCGCTGAACTTCGGGGGAGTACGGCGCCGGGTCCGGAAAGCCGAGGTCGCTGGCCCCGGCAACCCGACCGTGACCTTCGGCGCGGGCGGTGCCGAGGCTTTGGTCCCATCGCGTCAACAGGTCCAGTTTCGCGGGCGGGGTCAGTTCGCCGTCCGCGAGGACTGCCTCGACGGATGTCAGCGTCTCGTGCGTCGGTACGCCGTGTTTTCGTTCGGCCCCCCTGCCGGGAGGATCGGAAATTCCAGCCATCTTTCCTCGCAGGCTTCGTGCGGTTGCGATGAAGTCTGCCCCACACGCGAACGCCCGCGCCTTAGCGCGTGTTAAGTCGGTCCGGCTTTTTCGGCGCTAGTATTCGACCAATCGGCTTTCCCAGCTGTTTGCCTTTACGCCGCACCAGGAGGCCTCGATGCCCAAGCCGAAAACCAAGAGTTCGGCCAAGAAGCGCTTCAAGCCGACCGCGGAAGGCAAGGTGCTGCGCGCCCACGCCGGCAAGCGGCGCGGCATGATCAAGCGCATCAACGAGCAGATTTGCGACAAGCGCGGGTTGGTGCCGATGAACGAAGCCGATGCGAAGAAGGTGCACCAGCAATACCTACCCCATGCAGAATGACGGTCTGCGGACCGCGCTATGGGCGATCGAGGTAAATTTCAGCTTGAAAGGGGACAAGTTGTGAAACTCAACCATTCGACGTGGGTCGTTGTAGCCGACGGCGAGAAATACCTGTTGCTGCGCAACAAGGGAGACCGTGATTTCCTGCATCTCGAGGTGATCGATCACAAGGAAAGCATAAACGCCCCTGCGCGGGAGCTATCGACGGACCGCGCCGGGCGCCAGCACGACTCCAAGCGCGAACTCGGCGGTGACGTCAAGGCGTGGGGAAGCAGCGCGATGGAGGAGACCGACTGGCACCGCGTGGAGGAGGAGCGTTTCGCCCGGCATGTTGCCACAACGCTCGCGGACATGGCGTCCGCGGGTCGCTTTCGGGCACTGGTCGTGATCGCCGACCCGCGGTCGCTTGGCGCCTTTCGCGATGCATGTGACGATCGGCTCAAGTCGGTGATTGTTGCCGAGATCGCCAAGGACCTGACCAATCTGCCCCTCGAAGGGATCGAGCGGTCCATCACGGCGTACGACGCAACGTGATCGGCCAAACGCAGCCGGGCGCGACGGGCTGCCGGCCCCGTGCGGGAACGCCCATCCCGTTCAGGGTGTTTCCAGATCTGCGATCAGCTCCTGCATCAGCTCGATCTCGCGCCGTTGGGTCTCGATGATCTGGTCGGCCAGATCGCGGACCCTGGGGTCGGAAATCCGTGCGCGTTCGCTTGTCAGGATGGCAATCGAGTGATGCGGGATCATGGCCCGCATCCAGGCCAGATCGTCGACGCTGCGCTGGCTGCGGAGCATGTGTACGGATCCCGCGAAGATGATCGCCGCAGCCACGAAGATCACGAGGTTGATGCCGCGGCTGGAATACATGGCCCGCATGTAGGCCAGCATGACGATGGCCATGCCTGCCCCCATGTAGAGCGCCATCCAGGCGCGCGTCTGGCTCCAGTAGACGTGCTCGAACACGTAGGTGTTGAGGTACATCATTCCGTACATCGCGACTGTCGAAGTCGCGATCATCGCGGCGAACCTCGCGTAGGTCATGGGTGTTTCTCCCGGTCGGGGTTGTAGGTCGGGCGGGCCCCTCATGGGCCCGCCCGACAAGCGCATCAGCCGGCGTCGGGCAGACGGGTGACTGAAGTCGCCTCGACCTCGCGCCTGCCAAAGAGGCCTGCAGAATCCATTACTCCGTTCACCAGCACGCGGTCGCCCGCGGACACCTCCGGTACATCGATCGCGCCGGGAATCAGGCTGGTGTCAACGCGGAGAGTCGGGTCGGCGGTGTCGGCCATGATTTCGTCGCCCTCGATGGCCGTCACGCGGCCCGAGAACGACAGCCAATCCCCGTCTTGGGCGCCGGCGGGAAGGAACAGCTCGGGCGCGAAGCTGCGGGTCATCGAGGGATTTCCGTCCTCGTCCCCTCGGTTGGCATAGATTTGCTCGTTTTGCGCCGGCACGTAGACGATTGCCGCCTCGATGGACCGGCTTTGGCAGAGATTGCGGTCCATGCGGCCGGTAGCCTTCACTTTCTCGCCCTGAAGTTCCGATTTCTCGACGTCCCAGTCGAACTGGTCGAGCTCCACGGTGATGGCGTTCTCGCCGCAGTCGAGCACGAAGCTCGTGGCGAGCACCGTGTCGACCGTACCGGAAAGCGAAATCCGCTCTTCATCGTAGGTGGTGGCGACCTCCTGCGAGGTGGCGGGGCCCGCGATGAAAACGGACAGCGTCAGCAGGCTTGCCAGCATCCCTCTATTGCGAGGCATGTTGGAGCTCCTTTCGGTTCAGGTTGCCGATTGGCTGTCGAGCACGAAGCTGATCTTGGCGTTCACGCGGTACGAGGTGATCTTTCCCTCCACCACCTCTGCATTCATGTCCTTTATGTAGACGGACTTGATGTTGCGCACGGTTTCGGCGGCCTTCGCGACGGCCGCGGATGCGGCGGCGTCGAACCCATCGGGGGACTCGGCGAGAACCTCGATGACCTTGAGCATAGACATGGTTTGCCTCCTTCGTTTCGATCCTGCTGGCGAGGGAGCCCCCGGCGCAGCCAGAAGGAGCATGCCAGGGGATGCGTGCGACTGCATTTACCTCGGTAAAGGGCAGAGACACGGCGGCATCGGGAACGTCGCGCCGGCGGAAAGGCCGGGCGGACCGGTTGGGCTCAGTCGCTCCGGTTCTTTCGGACCGAAGCGATCCAGACCTGCCCCAACAGAAGCGGAAGGACGCTCGCGCCGGCAGCCAGGGCCATGCCGGCGGCCCCCGGCGGTTGCAGTTTCAGAAGTCCGGACAGTCCGGGCAACCAAAGCGCGCCGGCGATCAGGGCAAGGCAGATGGCGACTGCGCCCCACACATACCTGTTGCGCGTGACGTCGTTCAGGATCGGCCCCGTCCTGGGATCGCGGAGATTGAAGACGTTCCACAGATGCCCCAGCGACATTGTCAGAAAGGCAACGGTGATGGCCGCGCCGTCTTCGAGGCCCAGCCAGAACAGGGCCAATCCAAAGGCTCCCAGAATCGCGACCGTGAGAAATCCGCCGAGAACGCCCGTGTACGTCCAGTTCTCGGCGTCCACAATCGGCTCTTCAGGGTCGCGCGGCGGGTCCCTGAGAACGTTTTCGCTGCCGGGGCCGAGACCGAGCGCGAGCGCCGGGAACACCCCCGTAACCACGTTGAGGTAGAGGATGTGCAACGGCAGAAGCGGTGCCGGCATTCCAGCAGCAACCGCGAGGCCCACCACCAGCAGCTGGCTCACGTTGCACGACATCATATAGACGGCGAAGTTGCGAATGTTGCCGAAGATCACCCGCCCTTCGCGCATCGCCTCGAGGATGGTAGGAAACCTGTCATCCTGCAGGACCATCCGGGCGACTTCCTTGGCCACCTCGGTCCCGCGTCGGCCCATGGCGATCCCGATATCGGCTTTCTTGAGCGCCGGCGCATCGTTCACGCCGTCTCCCGTCATCGCGACCACGTGCCCGGCCTTCTGGAAAAGCGATACCAACGTCAGCTTGGTTTCTGGCGAGACACGGGCGAAGACATCTGTCCGTATCACGCCGTCCAGCGCGCTCTCGTCGATGTCGCCCTGCTCAATCCCGACAAGCTCCGAGCCTTCCGTCACCTTCAGCTCGCCATCGCCGAGCCCGGCATGGCGGGCGATCGTTTCGGCCGTGTCGGCGTGATCGCCAGTCAGCATCACGATCCGAACCCCAGCCGCCTGGCAGGCCGCGATCGCATCCGGCACATCGTCGCGGACCGGGTCGAGCAGGCAGACCAGACCAATGAGCTGCAACTCGCGGTAGGGGTCGTCTTCATCGTCAGAAACCCGCTTCTTGGCGAGCGCCAGAAGGCGCAATCCGTCCGAAGCGGCCTCGGTGTTGCGGTCGAGCCATCGCTGGCGGGCGTGCCCGGTCAGCTTCTCGGTGTCGCCGCCGCCGATCATGACGTCCGAACAGGCCTCCAGCACCGCCTCGGGCGCGCCCTTCACCGCCACGAGGTAACCGTCGGTGTCTTCGTGCACGGTGGCCATCATCTTGAGTTCGGGATCGAACGCATGTTCGCGCACCTCGGGCAGATCCGAAAGCAGCGTGTCCCGCGCGCGCTCCGCATTGCCCGCGATGGCAAGCAGCGCCACCTCCATGGGATCGCCGGCGTGGTCTTCGTCGTCCTCGCCGCCTGCCTCGGCGTTGGTGCAGAGCGCACCGACCCGGAGCGCCCAGTCCAGGCGGTCTTCGTCATCGGGGGACAGGGGCTCGTCGCCGCCGCGCCGGAACGGATCTTCCGCGCCGCCGTCGACCTCCACCTCGCCGTCGTCGAAGAGGTATCGCACGACGGTCATGCGGTTTTCGGTCAGCGTGCCGGTCTTGTCGGTCAGGATCACGGTCGTAGCGCCGAGCGTCTCCACGGAAGACAGTTGCGTGATCAGCGCGTTGCGCGCGCTCATCCGCCACATGCCGCGCGCGAGGCTGAGCGTCGCGACGATGGGTAGCCCCTCGGGCACCGAGGCCACGGCCAGCGCGACGCCAGTCTGGACCATCTCGAAAAGGTCCGAACCGCGCAGGATGCCGCCTCCGATCGCGAGGGCGGCGAGGCCTACGGACAGCCACACCAGCCGGTGCGCGAGGCGGTCGAGCCTCTTTTCCAGCGGAGTGATCTGGGCCTCGGCGCTGCTTGCGAGGTCGCTGATGCGCCCGATCTCGGTGTCCATCCCGGTTTCGACCGCGATGCCGAGGCCCGATCCCTGGGTGATAGCGGTGCCCTTGAAGACCATGTTGGACCGATCACCGACCTCGGTGTCCGCCTCTATGGCTCCGGTGGACTTCTCGACCGGCGTTGACTCGCCGGTGAGCACTGCCTCGTCCACATGCATGCTGGCAGCTTCGATCAGCCTCAGGTCCGCGGTGACCATATCCCCGGCCTCCAGCACGATCAGATCGCCCGGCACGATGTCGCGCGCGTCGATCATCTGGTCCTCGCCGTCCCGGCGTACGCGCGTGCGCACGTCGGCAATCTGCTGCAACGCCTCCATGGATCGCGCGGCGCGCAGTTCCGTAACGAACCCGATGGCCGCGTTGACGACGAGCAGAACGATGATGGCGATGCCCTCTGCAACCTCGCCGAATGCGAGTGACAGCCCCGCTGCAAAGGCAAGAAGCCAGACGATCAGGCTCTGGAACTGGTTGCGCAGGATTACGAGGAGGCTCTTGTGCGTGTCGCGGCGCAGCCTGTTGTGCCCGTGCGACTCGAGACGGGATTGCGCCTCCTCCGCGGTCAGGCCGCGGTCCGCGTCGCCTCCAAGTCGTTGCACCACGCCTTCGGCAGACTGGGCAAAGGCAGGTTTCTCATCATCCAGGGGCACCTGGGTTACCCTCCGCATCATGTGTGCCGCTGCTGTGGACGCCACCGCAAGGGCGACGCGGACCCGCCGGACCGGCCCGCTCGCGTTTCGCGCGCATCGCTCTCAATCGGATGGATCGTCCCGCGGCGTCTTCGACAGGCGGGCTTCGCTCTTCAGGCTAAGGCGCTGGAAAACGCCGAGGCCAACCACGATGAAAACCGAGACGGAAAGCAGAAGAACAGGATAGAGAAGCAATTCCGGTTGTTCCTTCCCAAGCTCGAAAACCAGCACGATGCCTTCGATCGACACCACCAGCGCGATGATGACCATGAACTTGGTGACCGCTTCACGCGCCTCGTGCGGCATGCGCAACTCGCGGCTGCGCAGCACCTCTTCCTCCATGACGTATTTCGCCACGTCGAGGATAGCGACCGAAATCACCAGCGAACTCACCGCGTCGAGCAACACGCTTTCGGGGGTCCGGGATGTGATGAAGGCGGTGTAAACGCGCGTGACCGACACGATGACGAGGCTGAAGGACACCACCGCCATGGACAGCGCCGCCAGGCCATAAAGTGCGGCGGCGGCGAAGATGAAGGTCTCCGCCGCGCGCGTGAAGGCGCCGTGGTGCGATTTGTCGGCGCCATCCCCTTCAGGCTTAGGCGCCGACCGGGGCGGTTCGGCCATCAGGCGGCTCCGCCTTGTCCATTCCCGGGTTCGGCCAGCCAGCGATCGGCCTCGGCTTCCTTTTCCGTAGGGAAGTAGCGCATCTCGGCCGTTGTGAACGGCGCTGAAAGCGTCGTGCCCCATTCCTCCAGCGTGGTCTCGCCGACGACGGCGATCCGGCCGAAATCACCCAGGTATTTCAGATCGAACTCCAGTTCGTGCCACAGCGCGCCGATCTCCCAGCCGCGGAAATCCTCGAGGCTGAGCTTCACCCTCAGCGGGCCTCGCGAAAGCTCCATAGCGTGCTTGATTTCGGGGACGGCGTGTTCGTAGTCGTCGGTCGTCAGCGTACCCGAAGCCCGGATGTCGATGATGTCCCGGTTCCTGTCGTGTTGAACGGTAATCATGCCGTGACCTCACCACGGCTCTGGATGGTGTCGAGGCCCATCGCCAGCGCGATTTGGGAGACCCCGAGAAAAAGCAGGTCGATGCCGAGCAGAAGGCCGAGCGCCCACGTCGCGTTCGAGGGCAGTCCGAACATCAGCAGAAGGCCGAGCGCAAACGAGAGCGCGCCGGAGAGCGCCAGCCAACCCCTGCCGGACTCTTCGATAAGCCCGAGTTCCCGCATCCGGGCCGGGCGCGTCTGCCAGGCGCCGATCAGCTTCACGACACCTCCGGCGAGGAAGAATGTCGCCAAGAGAGCCGTCAGCGTCAGAATCCCTTCCAGCGGGTAGAGCAGCAGCATCACTCCGCCGGCCAACGCGACCCCTCCGAACAGCAACAACCATGCGCGCGAAGCCACCTCGCCCGAGAACAGGGCGCGGACGATCTGTACCAGGCCGAGCACGGCGAGGACGGCCCCGAACAGCAATTCTGCCGCCAGGGTCACAACGAACGGGAACGCGATTCCGGCGAGGCCCAGCACGATGGACGACAGCCCGGCGATCCACAGCCAGAGCTTGATCCGCCGGAGGTTTACGGGGGATCCATCGGGTTTTTCGGTGATGGTCATTGGTTTCCCTTTCAAGGCTCGAACGCCCGGCAGGGGAGTGCCCGCCGAGACGCTCGAAGGTCTGCGGCCGGCGGGTTCTTACGCCGACCTGGCGACGTCGCTCATGTGCTGGACCATGTAGGTCGGTTCGCCCATGCGCTTGAGAAGGCCCAACTGCTGTGCGAGCCAGTCCTTGTGGCCTTCCTCGTCAACGAGGATTTCCTCGAACAGCATGCGGGTGCCCACATCGCGGTCTTCGTCTGCGGCCTTGGCGGCCTCGGCGTAGAACTCGATCGCGCCCTTCTCCTCTTCGAGGTCGGCCGCGAAGAGCCCGTCGAGCGCCTCTGCGCGTTTCGGCGCCTTGGCGGCTTCGATCTCGGGATTGCCGTCGAGAAAGAGGATCCGGTCGATGAAGCGTCCGGCGTGGCCTAGTTCCTCGGTCATCTCCTCACGCATCTTCGTTGCCAGCACGTCGAGCCCCCAATCATCGAGCACATGGGCGTGCAGGAGGTATTGGTGGATCGCCGTCATCTCCATCGAAAGGGCCGTCTGGAGGTTCTCGATGCTTCTGGTTCTGTTCGTCATCTCACTCACTCTCCCCCGTCTCGGTCCGATCGCTCATCGCCGCTGCGGCGTCGTCCCAGGCGGTCTCTAGATCGGCCCATCCGGACCGGACGCCGGCCATCAGATCGCCCCAGGCCGTCGCGGTCCCTTGCGAGAGCGCGCCGTAGCTTTCACTCAGCCTGTTGCGACGCTCGCGCATCGCGCTCAGTGCCGCAGATGTCCTTTCCCGTGTGGCCTCGGACATGTCCGCCCATTCCTCCCGGACGCGCGCCTCGGTTTCGTCGATCTGGTCGTCGAGGCGCTGAAGCGTGGCGTCCATCTCGGCGAGCGCCGCGTCGCGCTGGTCGGCCGTGAAGCCACCGATCGCCGCGAAGGCCTCCGAGAACTCGCCCTGCACATCGTCGAGGGTCGTCTCTTCGCCGGTTTGCTGAGCCAGACCTGTGGCCGGAACCGTGATGACCGCGAAACCGAGCAGGCCGGCGGCCAACACCGGCCGCATGCATTTGTGCGAAAGTGTATCCTTCATGTCAGCTGAACCTCTCGCGGGCAGACTTCACGGCATCGCCCAGGTTGTCCCAGGCCTTTTCGAAGCCTCCCCGGAGGTCCTTCCAGGCATCGTCGCTGGCCTCGTCGAGCTCCTTGAGGCTTTCACGCGCCTCTTCCTGCTGCTCCCGCAGCTCCTCGACCTGCTTTTCGTATTCCAAGCGTGCATCGGCGCCGGCCTCTGCAGCCTTGGCCTGCAACTTGTCGATCTCGGCGCGCATCTGGTCGAGGCGCGCCTCGAGCTTCTTGCGATATGCGCTCTTGTCGTCCATCGAGTGGTCTCCTTCTTTGTTGTCGGTAGCCAGGACGGCCATGTTTCGAGGGATTGCCATGGTCATACCGGCGTCGAGTGGTTCGACTTGGCGGCCGATTTCGCGCGTTTCGAAACTTCTTCGGCCCCCTCCTTCCCGGCCGCGACCTCGGCATCGGCCATCCGTCCGGCACACCGCGAACACATCTCGACCCATTCCTGCAGGTCTTCGGCCATCCGCCGAAACGAACCCTGCTGCCAGTCGATCATGGCCCGCATCGCCGCCGATGGGTCGGCACCATTGCCGTTCGCCTTGCGCACCGTCTCAAGCGCCGACTGGGCCGCTGCATGGCGGCGCTCGAACCAGGCCTTGGAAAAAGCCTCCGTCTCCTTGAGGACGCCGTCCTGCGCCTTCCAGAACTCCTGCATCTGGGGGCCGATCACGGGGTTGAGCGCGAGCATGCCCTGCACGTGCTCCATCGGGTCGCCGACCCTCTTCGATTCGTCCGCCATGTGCATCCTCCCGGCTTGAGCAATCTCGCCGTCACTACACATCGAGGCGGCAGCCATCGCATTAACTTGGGTAAAGGGAACGCTCGGCAATTTCTTGCCAGCGGATGACTGGACCGGTTCAGAAGAGTATGAACAACATGGTATCAAATGGAAATTTGATCACTCAGCGACGCTTACTGGTCGCTGCATCCCAGCCGGCGTCGTAGCAATGATCAGGAAAATTCGAAAACCTGCATGTCTCCCTAGAAACCCTGTCAGAGGTTGATAGAATAGAAAGGAATCATGTCCTCCGTAGTTCCAGTTCACTCGATTTACTGGTGTGGAGCGCTCCTCCTTGCATGGAGCGCCACGTTATCCGCTAGCAATCTGTGCCCAGCCGGGCGGATTCTCGGTACCAAAAAAACGGGAGAGTACGGTGAACAACTGTCTCAAGGAAATCGGTCTGCCTGAGTCGACCCTGCCCAGAGCGCTGAGACGGCGGGGAGATGCGCAGGCCACTCTTGGCGCGCTGACGACCGCTCACAGGCGCGACTACTCTGCCGGAACCATCCTGAAACTCGAAGGTGAGGACACCGAATCGATATTTCTGGTCCTCTCGGGTTGGTTGCTGGCGTCCAAGTCGCTTGCCGAGGGCCAACGGCAGATCATCGACATCATCCTGCCGGGCGGCATCCTCGATCCGG
>CAYXOX010000028.1:0-25755 GCA_964466745.1 uncultured Rhodobacterales bacterium | reverse complement strand
ACGTGCCGGAGCGCCCCGAACTCGTGGGTGGCGCCGTGGTAGGGGGTGAACTCCTTGGCGTAGCGCATGGCCGAGGACGACAGGATCGGCCGGCCCCGGGCGACCCAGGCCGAGAACTGCGCGAGATCGGCGCGGTTGTCGCAGAGCGGCTTGTCCACGAAGACGGGGAGCCCGGCCTCCACGAAGGGGCGTGCGCGGGCCACGTGCTCTTCCCCCTTGTCGGTGGCGATCAGCACGGCGTCGACATGGCCGATCACGTCTTCCGCGCGCTCGGCAACATGGGCGATCCCGGCGACGCGGGCGACCTGCACCGCGTCGCCCGGCGCGTCGGTCCAGACATGGGTCACCTCCGCTCCGGGAATGCCGAGCGTGTGCGCCGGCTGGCGGGCGATGTAGCTGCGGATCACCGGGTAGGGGCAGGCGGCAAGGGCTTCGGCGTCGTAGCGCCCGTTGAGGATGATCGACCAGGAATAGGGATGGCCGTTGCCCTCGGTCATGCCGAGCATCGCGAGGCGCAGCGGTCGCTCGCCGAGGGGGAAGTTCACCATGACGTCCAGCCTCCATCGATGCCGAGGGTTTGGCCGGTGACGTAGCTTGCCGCCTCCGAGAGCAGGAAGAGCACCGGGCCGGCGGTTTCGTGCTGCCGGCCCATGCGACCGAGCATCGTGTCGCGTTCGAGATTGGCCGTGAACTCGGGGTGCGCGTCCTGCACCGCCTGCGGCGGGAAGGGGCCGGGGGCCACGGCGTTCACCCGGATGCCACGCGGACCGTAGTGTGCGGCGAGCCAGCGCGCCATCTGGGAGATGCCGGCCTTGTTCGCGCCGTAGTCCAGTGGGTTGGGTGGCATCGGGGCCGGGTAGTTTTCCGGGCGAGGAGAGACGAGCCCGTACATCGAGCCGTAGAGCACCATCGCGCCGCCCGCCTGCATCGCCTCGCCCGCCGCCCGGGCAAGCAGGAACGTGCCGGTGAGGTTGACGCGGTTCGTGCGGTCGAACGCATCGGCCGTGAGCGCGGCGTAGTGGGCGTTCGAGCTTGCGGCGGTGGCGTTGACGAGCCCGTGGAGCGGCCCGCAGGCCGCGACGCATTCGAGGATGGCGGCTTCGCTGTCCATTTCCAGCGGCAGGGTCTCGACCGCGCCGGGGCCCGCCTGGGTGGCGAGCGCCGCCTTCGCCTCGGCGAGCCGATCTGCGTCCCGGTCGGCGATCCAGATGTCTGCACCGGCCTCACGCAGTGCCGCGCAGACGGGGCGCCCGAGGTAGCCTGCCCCGCCGGCGACAAGCACCGACTTGCCGGCCATGTCGAACGGGCTCATGCCGCGGCCTCGGCCGGGTTCGCGATGTCCACGAACCGGCGCTCGGCCCAGCTCCGCTTGGCGGCGAGGGCAAGGGCCAGGTTGAGGCGGGCTTCGTCCAGCGTCGCGAGCGGGCAGGGGCCCCCGTCGAGCGCATCGAGCATGGCCTGCGCCTGCAGCGCGAAGCGGGCCTGGTGAGCTTCCATGGGCACCATGCCCTCCATGTAGTCGCGCGATTCCGACCAGTGGCCGCTGTCGTCGTCTGTGAAGCTCAACGTCGCGTGGTCGAGGCGAAGATTGCCCTCGGTGCCGATGAATTCCGCCGTCGCCGCGTTGCGCTTCTGGAACTGGTTGATGGTCAGATTGGCCATCGCGCCGCTCTCGAAGCGGATGTTCACGAGGCAGGTGTCCTCGGTCCGGCTGCCTTCGAGCACGAGCCGGTCGTACATCGCGCCGACCGTCGTCGGGCGGCCCATGAGCGCGATCAGCAGGTCGAAGCTGTGGCTCGCTGCGTCGAGGATCGCGCCGCCGCCCATCTCGGGCCGGGAGTAGTAGGTTTCGCGGTAGTCGGGGCGGTAGCGCGGGAATTCCTGGCTGGCGTTCAGATAGGCGAGCTTGACGGTCCCGATTTTGCCCGCGGCGATCTGCTCGCGCAGGGCGATCACCTCGGGCGCGATGCGGCGGATGTAGCCGACCCGGGCGAGGATACCCGCCGCCGCGACCGCCTCGAGCGCGGCATCCACGCCGTCCAGCGTCACGGCCAGCGGCTTTTCGACGAGGAAGGGCAGGCCGGCCGCGGCACAGGCGCGCATCATGGGCACGTGCAGGTGGGCGGGGGCGCAGATGACCGCCAGGTCGTGGCGCGATGCCTCGGGGCCATCCAGCGATGCGAAGGCGCTTTCGAGAGAGAACTCCCGCGCCACCGCCGCCCTGCGCGGGGCGTCGGGCTCCACTATGGAGACATGGGCACGCCCCGTTGCGAGGTATCCACGGATGTGGCGCCGGCCGATCCCGCCCGCGCCGACGATCAGAACCTTGCGTTTCCTGGCGCTCTGTTCGGCCGCCATCGCCCCCTCCGTATTGTGCGGGGCATGGGCCCGCTCCATGCCTGCGAGGCCCGCAGCCGAGGGGACAATATCCTTGACTCGCCTGAAAATGCCATGTTGTCATGTTAATAAGATATCTTTGGCTGTCAACGTGGCCGCACAACGGGCGCGGCGCTGTCCGGCCAGGGAAGCAGGCCCGCCGTGCCACCGGCGCCCTGCACCTTGCGCCCCGGGGCGCCAATACCAACGCCCGGGTCCAACCGGCGCCAGAACGACCAGACCGCCAACACGGGAGAGGCCCATGAACAAACTGCTCAAACTCACCACCGCCGTCGCGCTGGCGCTGCCGCTTGCCACGATGGCCCCGGCCGAGCCGCGCAACGACAACCAGCTTTCCGATCCGCGCGTGCGCCAGGCGATCGCCTACGCGATCGACATGGAGACGATTGCCGAGACGCTCTTCGAGGGTGCCGCGATCCCGGCTGTCGGGCTCACCTCCGATCCGAACAACTACCCCGAGGGCATGAACAGCTACAGCTACGATCCCGAGCGTGCGCGCGAGCTGCTCGCGGAGGCCGGCTGGGATTCGAGCCGCGTGCTGGACATGGTCTATTACTACCCCGACCAGCAGACCGCCGATTTCATGGCCGTCGTCCAGGCGCAGCTCGCCGACGTGGGCATCCAGATGGAATACCGCCTGCTCGAAGGCGATGTGGGCGCCCAGATCGCGCTCAAGCCCGACCACCCGGTGGACGGCCCCGCCAACATCGATTGGGATCTCCTCTACGGTGCCCGCGCCGCGCTGGCCAACCAGGAATACTTCAACCGCTTCCGCCCGGGCGAGATGCCGATGATCCCCACGGTGGACGAGATGGTGCCGCTGGTGGAGCAGGTGAATTCCACCGTCGATCCGCAGGTCCAGCGCGAGGGCTTCCGGGCGATGGAGGGCATCGTCAACGAGAACGTCTACATCCTGCCGCTGTACTACCAGCAGCTCTACATCTTCGAAAGCAACCGGATGGACCGCGGCGGCGCGCCGTATGGCAACGCGCAGTACAACTACAACAACGACGTCGTGAACTGGACGGTCGAGCCCGACGAGAACGGCGAGCGCGTGGCCTACACCAACGCCGCGCCGATGCAGTTCTTCGAGCTGCCCTGGCAGAACCTCGGCATCTGGATCCACAGCCGCTTCGCCTTCGACACCATCCTCGAGGCCGATGGCACGCTCACGCCCATCGGCGGCGAGCTGGCCGAAAGCTACGAGATGTCGGACGACGGCCTGACCTTCACCTTCACCCTCAAGGACGGGCTGAAGTGGCATGACGGCACCGACATCACCGCCGAGGACGTGAAGTGGTCCATCGAGACGGCGTCACAGGCGGCGATCACCCATCCGCTACTGGCCGCCACGCTGAGCCGGATCGAGGGCGCCGACGCGCTGGCCTCGGGCGAAGCCGACGAGATGAGTGGCGTCAGCATCGACGGGCGCACCGTGACGGTGCAGTTCGCCGAGCTCGATCCCAACGCGCTCTTGAGCTTCACCCAGTTCGCGCCGCTGCCCAGCGCCTATTTCGAAGGCACGGACCCGCTGCAGATCCAGCAGAACGAGTTCTGGCAGTTCCCCATCGGTTCGGGCCCGTTCAAGATCGAGGAGGCGCGGATGAACGAGTTCACCACGCTGGTGCCGTTCGAGGACTATCACGGCGGCGTGGCCAAGATCGACCGCATCATCGCGTTGCCCTCGGCCGATGGCGACGCCAACCTGATCCGCAACGCCGCCGCCGGCCGCGCCGATTTCGGCTACACCAAGAACCCGGTGGACGTGCCCGCGCTGGAGGAGATGGACCACATGAATGTAACGCCGGTGAACATCCCCTACACGCGGATCTTCTGGATCAACCAGTTCCCGCGCGGCTGATGCGGGCAGCCGCGATTGCGCTGCACTGAACACGGAGCGGGCGGCCCGACGGCCGCCCGTGCCAACTGGAGGGCCGGTTCGGCGCGCGTCGCACCCTGCCCGCCGCCCCGGCCGGGCCCCGCCCCGGCATGGCGCGCCGCGGCCGGGCCTGCCGCCCGACCGCACCGCCACTCCGCCCGGCCCGTTCGCCCAGTCTCGGAAGGTCCATGCTCACCTATATCGCCCGACGCCTGCTGACGCTGATACCGATGGCCGTCGCCATCAGCTTTCTCATCTACGTCGGCCTCGATCTGACGCCGGGCGACGCGGTTTCGCACATGATCCCGCCCGACGTGATCGGCACGATGGATCCCGACCGTCTGCAGGACCTGCGCGAGAGCCTCGGCCTCGGCCAGCCGCTGCTCGTGCGCTACTGGATCTGGATCACCGGCGTGTTGCAGGGAGATTTCGGCTACAGCCTCGCCGGCGGCGTTCCGATCTCCAAGATCTTCCTCGAGCGGCTTCCGGCGACGCTGGAGCTTTCCGTGGCGGCGCTGCTGATTTCCACCGTGCTCGGCTGCATTCTCGGGACCATCAGCGCGCTGACCCGCGGCAGCAAGACCGACCAGGGCCTGACGGTGGTGGGCATGCTCGGCGTCTCGATCCCCGAGTTCTTCTTCGGGCTCGTCGCGATCCTCGTTTTCGCGCTCAACCTCGACTGGCTCCCGGTCGGCGGCCGCACCCTGCCGGGCTACGACGGTTTCTGGGACAGGCTGCCCCACCTCGTGATGCCGGCGCTGGTCCTCTCGATCATGATGACCGCGGGGGTGATGCGCTACGCGCGCTCCTCGATGCTCGATGCGCTGAGCAAGGATTTCATCCGCACCGCGCGCTCCAAGGGGATGCCCGCTTGGCGGGTCAACCTTCTGCACGGGTTCCGCGTGGCGCTGACACCGGTGATCGTGCTGATCGGCTTCCGACTGCCGGTGCTGATCGGCGGCTCCGTCATCATCGAGCAGGTGTTCCAGTGGCCCGGCATCGGCAAGGAGTTCGTCTCGGCGGTGCGCAGCCAGGACTATCCGCTGGTGATGATGGTGGCGCTCTTCTCGGTGATCGCGGTGCTGCTGGCGAGCCTGATCGTGGACGTTCTGACGGCGCTGATCGATCCGCGCGTGCGGCTGGAGGACTGAGCCGATGAGCGATGCCCCCCTGAACCCGCGCGACGCGGTGCGCTACCCGGCCCGGCGGCGCACCCGGCAGGATGCGCAGTTCGATCGCCTGCGCGACCGCGAGGCGGCGCGGCCCGCCACGCCCGGCCAGGGCCGCTTCTTCTCGAAGTTCATGTCAAACCGGCTGGCCGTGGCCGGGCTCGTCATCTTCACCGTGATCGTGCTGATGAGCCTGCTCGCGCCGCTGATCGCGCAGCACGATCCCAAGGCGCCCAACCTGCGGGCGATGCTGCAGCCCCCCTCGGCCGAGCACTGGTTCGGCACCGACAGGACCGGGCGCGACATCTTCGCCCGGGTGCTCTACGGCGGGCAGGTTTCGATCCTCGTGGGGCTCGGCAGCGCCATACTCTCGGCCATCATCGGCGTCGCCATCGGGGTCTATTCCGGCTACGTCGGCGGCTGGCTGGACTGGATCGCGATGCGGATCTCCGAGATCTTCATGTCGTTCCCGCAGATCATCCTCGTTCTGCTGCTGGTGGCGATCCTCGGGCAGTCGCTCTTCAACCTCATGCTCATCTTCACGCTCACCGGCTGGGGCGGCATCTTCCGCATGGCCCGGGCCCGGATGCTCTCCATCCGTGAGGAGGAGTACGTGCAGGCGCTGCGCAGCTTCGGGCTGGGGCCTGCGCGCATCGCCTACAAGCACATGCTGCCCAACGCGCTGGGGCCGATCATGGTCAACATCACGCTGTCCACGGCGGCCTTCATCCTGCAGGAGGCGGGCCTGAGCTTTCTCGGGCTCGGCGTTCCGCTCTCCACGCCCACCTGGGGCAACATCCTGAACGCCGCGCAGGACCTGCGGCTGCTGGAGAACGCCTGGTGGGTGTGGCTGCCGGTTGGGGCAACAATCTCGCTCTTCGTGCTGAGCGTCAATTTCATCGGGGACGGCCTGCGCGACGCAACCGACCCCTCGCAGCAGGGGTGAGGCGATGAGCGAAGACGCCCTGCCGGTTCTGAGCGTGCGAAACCTCAAGACGTACATCTATGCAAACAAGCGCTGCAACCGCGCGCTCGATGGCGTGAGTTTCGATATCCACCGCGGAAAGACGCTTTGCATCGTGGGTGAATCGGGCTGCGGAAAGAGCGTCACGGCCGCCTCGATCCTCCAGCTTCTTCCGGCCCTGAGCCGGATCGAGCAGGGCGAGATCGTCTACCATTCCGAGGACGGTCCGGTGCACATCGAGCGGCTCGAGCGCGAGGGCGCGAGGATGCGCGCGATCCGCGGGCGCGAGATCGCGATGATCTTCCAGGACCCGATGACGGCGCTCAACCCCGTCTACTCCATAGGGTTCCAGATCAAGGAGATGCTGCTTTACCACACGGCGCTGGGGCGCCTCGCGCGGCACTCCAAGGCGATCGACCTGCTGCGTTCCATGGGCATCCCCCTGCCTGAGCGGCGGGTGAACGAGTACCCCCACCAGTACTCCGGCGGCATGCGCCAGCGCGCCATGATCGCGATCGCGATGTCGTGCAATCCGCGCGTGCTGATCGCCGACGAGCCGACCACCGCGCTCGACGTCACGATCCAGGCCCAGATCTTCGAGCTGATGGAGACGCTCAAGCAAGAGCACGGCACGGCCATCATGCTGATCACCCATGACATGGGCGTGGTGGCCGAGCTGGCCGACGAGGTGGCCGTGATGTACATGGGCCTCATCGTGGAGGCCGGCCCGGTGGGCAAGGTGCTTCGCAACCCGGTTCACCCCTACACGCGGGCGCTGCTCGAATCGATCCCGGTGTTGGGGCGCGGCAAGGACCAGCAGATCGCCGCCATCCCGGGGCAGACCCCGGATCCCTACGATCGTCCGAAGGGCTGCCAGTTCGCCGACCGCTGCCGCTACCGGGTCGAGGCCTGCGACACGCCTCCGCCCGAAACCCATATCGCGCCCGACCACCGGGTGATGTGCTGGCGCCACGAGGAATTCCTCTCCGGCGCCGCCCCGCAACCCAACGCCAGCGCGAGGGCCGATGCCGCAGCAGAATGATCCCATCCTCTCGCTCCGCGACGTGCGGGTGCATTTCCCGATCCGCGCCGGCGTGCTCAAGCGCACCGTCGATCACGTCCTGGCGGTGGACGGTGTGGACCTCGAGGTCTACCGCGGCGAGGTGCTCGGCCTCGTGGGCGAAAGCGGATGCGGCAAGACCACGCTCGGCAAGGCGATCCTGCAGCTTGTGCGCGCGACCGCGGGCAGCGTGACCTACCACGGCGAGAACGGCGACGTGGAGCTCACCGGGCTCGACGAGGCCGGTCTCTTTCCCTACCGCAAGCGGCTGCAGATCGTGTTCCAGGATCCGCATTCCTCGCTCAACCCGGCCTACACCATTTTCGGCTCGCTCGAAGACCCGTTGCGGCACTACGGCGTCAGCTCGCGCGAGGAGCGCCGGAAGATCGTCGGCGATCTGCTCGAAGCGGTGAACATGCGCCGCGAGGCGATGGACCGATACCCCCACGAGTTCTCCGGCGGCCAGCGGCAGCGCATCGGGATCGCGCGCGCGCTTTCCATCGAGCCCGAGCTCGTCGTCTGCGACGAGGCGGTGAGCGCGCTCGACGTCTCGATCCAGGCGCAGGTCCTGCAGCTTCTGATGGACCTCAAGCGGGAGAAGAACCTCACCTACGTCTTCATCAGCCACGATCTGAGCGTCACCGAGTACCTGTGCGACCGCATCGCCGTGATGTATCTCGGCCGTATCGTGGAGCTGTGCGACGCCGAGGAGCTCTACGCCAACACCCTGCACCCCTATACCGAGGCGCTTCTCTCGGCGATCCCCGTGGCGGATCTCGACCGCCGCTCCCGCCGCATCGTGCTGGAGGGCGACGTGCCGAGCCCTGTGAACCCACCGTCCGGCTGCCCCTTTCACCCACGCTGCCGCCACGCGCAGGAGATCTGCCGCACCGAGGTGCCGCAACTGCGCCGCTACAAGACCCCCACGGGCGAGCACCATGCCGCCTGCCACCTCATCGATCACCCCCTGGCGGACGACTGACCGCCGCAACGAAAGACCCCGGCCATGGCCAAGTACTCCATCCACGATTTCAAGGGGGTCATCCCCGCGCTCGTCACGCCCTTCACCCTCGAGGGCGAGCTCGACACCGGGCGCCTGCGCGGCATCACGCGGATGCTCATGGCGCGCGGGGTCGACGGCTTCTACCTGACCGGCTCCACCGGCGAGGGGCTCATGATGAGCGGCGAGGAGCGCATGCGCGTCGTCGAGACGGTGGTTGAGGAGGTGGCCGGCGCGCTGCCCGTGATGGTGCATGTGGGCGCCATCAGCACCCATCAGACCGTCACGCTCGCGCGCCATGCCGAGGCCGCCGGCGCAGACGCGATTTCCTCCGTGCCGCCCATCTACTGGCCCTTCACTCCCGAGCAGATCGGAAATTACTACGCCGATGTCACCGCCGCCACCGGCCTGCCCATGGTGATTTACAACATCGCGCTCGCAGGGGCGCTGGGCTTCGAGACGCTGGCGCGGCTGGCGCGGATCGAGGGGGTCGAGGGCATCAAGTACACCGCGCCCACACATCACGAGATCATGCGCCTCAAGCAGGAGGTCGGGCCGGAGTTCCGCATCTTCTCGGGGGCCGACGAGATGGCCATGTCGGGCCTGGCCTTCGGCGCCGACGGGCTCATCGGATCGTTCTACAACATCCTGCCCGAGCTCTACGCCGATCTGGTGCGCGCGATGGCCGAGGGGCGCGTGGCCGATGCGGCGGCCCTGCAGGAGAAGGCGAACACGGTGATCTTCTTCACCATCGCGCAATACCCGATGTCGGCGGTCAAGCGCGTGATGGCCTGGCAGGGCGCCGACGGCGGCTACTGCCGCAAGCCCTTCGACAACTACGAAACCCCCGAGGCGGAGGCCGAGCTGCGCCGCGCCTTCAGGGAGATGCGCGAGGCGCACGGGCTCGCGGGCATCGGGCTCGACGGGATCTAGGCCGGGGAGGCGCGGGCCATGACGAGCGGGCAGGCGCTCTGGGAGCGGGCCAGGCGGGTGATCCCCACGGGCAACATGCTGCTCTCGAAGCGGCCCGAGATGCACCTGCCCGGCGGCTGGCCTGCGTATTTCTCGAAGGCGCGGGGCGTTACGGTGTGGGATCTCGACGGGAACGCCTACACCGACATGTCCTTCATGAGCGTGGGGACCAACACGCTGGGCTACGGCCACGCGCGCGTGGACGCCGCCGCCCGCGCGGCCATCGAGGCCGGCACCATGTCGACGCTCAACGCACCCGAGGAAGTGGCGCTGGCAGAGCGGCTCGTGGGCCTGCACCCCTGGGCCGAGATGGCGATGCTCGCGCGCACCGGCGGTGAGGCCAACGCGCTTGCGATCCGCATCGCGCGCGCGGCCAGCGGGCGCGACGGGGTGGCCTTCTGCGGCTATCACGGCTGGCACGACTGGTATCTCGCGGCCAACCTCGCCGACGCGGCAGGGCTCGACGGCCACCTGTTGCCGGGGCTCGCGCCCGCGGGCGTGCCGCGCGACCTCGCCGGCAGCGTGCACCCCTTCGCCCACAACGATCTCGCGGCGCTGGAACGGATCGTGTCCGAGCACGAGATCGGCGTGATCATGATGGAGGTGGCGCGCGCCGCCGACCCCGCCCCGGGGTTTCTCGAAGGCGTGCGGGCCCTCGCCGATGCCCGCGGCATCGTCCTGGTGTTCGACGAATGCACGTCCGGTTTCCGCCAGTCCTTCGGGGGGCTGCATCTTCTCCACGGCGTCGCGCCCGATATGGCCGTGTTCGGCAAGGCGCTGGGCAACGGCTATGCCATTACCGCTGTCATCGGCCGCCGGCCGGTGATGGAGGCGGCGCAGACGAGCTTTGCCAGCTCCACCTTCTGGACGGAACGGATCGGCCCGGCTGCCGCCCTCGCCACGCTCGACGCCATGGAGGCCTGCTGCAGCTGGGAGACCATCACCGACACCGGCCGCACCATCGCGGCGCGGTGGCGGGCACTCGCCGAGCGGCATGGGCTCGATCTCGCCGTCACCGGACTGCCCGCGCTCACCGCCATGTCCTTTGCGGGCCCTTCGGCGCTCGCGCTCAAGACGCTGCTGACCCAGGAGATGCTCAAGCGCGGCTACCTTGCCGGCCCGGCCGTCTACGTCTGCACGGAGCATACCGCCGACGTGGTCGACGGCTACTTCGACGCGCTCGATCCGGTGTTCGCGCTCCTCGCCGAGTGCCAGGCCGGGCGCGACCCGCAGAGCCTGCTCGACGGGCCGGTATGCCACGCCGGCTTCGCCCGCCTCACCTGACCGCTGCCGACCGAACGGAGTTCTTCGACATGACCGACCCGACCCCGACCCGAGACGCCGCCACGGCCCATGATCTCGCGGCACTGAAGGCGGATTTCGACCGCGACGGCTACATGGCACTGCGCCCGCTCTTCGGCCCCGAGAAGATGGCCGAGATCGCCGCCGAGCTCGATCGCTACATCGAGGAAATCGTGCCGCAGATGCCCACCGAGGAGGTCTACTACGAGGATCGGTCGGACCGCTCGACGCTCAAGCAGATGCAGAAGCTGCACGAATACGATCCCTATTTCGGCGCGTTGACGCGGGAAGGGATCGTGCGGGATCTCGCCGAGGCGGCGCTGGGCGAGCCGGTGCGTGCCGTGAACCTTCAGTTCTTCAACAAGCCCCCGGGCGTCGGCCAGCCGACCCCGCCGCACCAGGACGGGTACTACTTCCACCTCTCCCCCTGCCGGGCGGTGACGGGCTGGCTCGCGCTGGAGACCGTGGACGAGGAGAACGGGTGCATCCACTACGTGCGCGGCTCGCACAGGGGCGAAGGGTTTCGTCCGCACGGCCGGTCCAACGTGCTCGGGTTCTCGCAGGGGCTCACCGATTTCGGCAGTGATGCGGATCGGGCGGACACCGTGGCGCTGCCCGGCGGGCCGGGGACCTTCCTGCTGCACGATGCGCGCACGATCCACTGGGCGGGGCCGAACCGTTCCCCCACCCGCTCGCGGCGGGCTCTCGGCTTCGTCTACTTCGGCGAGAGCGCGCGGGTCGATGAGGCCGCGAAGGCCGCCTACAAGGCGAAACTGGAGGCCGAGCTGCGTGCCCAGCGCAAGATCTGAGCGGCCTGCCGCGTTCCGCCCGGAGGGTATCTGGGGGGCGGTGCTCCTTCCCCTCGGCCCGGGGGGCGGCATCGAGATGGGCGCGCTTGCCGAGGGAGCCGAGGCGCTCTGCGCGGCCGGGGTTGCCGGGATCTACACCAACGGCACGGCGGCCGAGTTCTTCAACCAGACCGAGGCGGAGTTCGATGCGATCACCGAGTGCGTGGCGGGTGTTGCCCGGCGCAGGGGCGTGCCCTTCCAGATCGGGGTGAGCTGCTCGAACGCCCGCGTCGCACGGGCCCGGCTGGAGCGCGTCCGCGGCATCGGGGCGGCGGCGGTGCAGGTGACGTTGCCCGACTGGTGGCCGCCGAGCCCCGCCGAGCAGACGCGCTTTCTCGCCGGCATGGCCGAGGCGGGGGAGGGGATGCTGCTGGTGCTCTACAACCCGCCCACCGCAAAGGTGACGCTGGAGATATCGGGCATCGCCGCGCTGGCGGACGCCGCGCCCGCGCTGGTGGGCGTGAAGGTGGCCGGCGGCGACGCGGCATGGTTCGCGGAGCGCCGCGCCCGGCTGGGGGATCTGTCGGTCTTCGTGGCCGGGCACCGTGTGGCCTTCGGCCGCCCGCTCGGCGCCGACGGAGCCTATTCCAACGTCGCCTGCCTCTCGCCCCGCGGCGCTGTGCGTCACTGGTCGATGATCGAGACGGACCGCCCCGCCGCGGAGGATATCGAGGCCCGGTTCAACGGCCTGCTGCGGGAGGTTCTCGTTCCACTGGCGCGGTCCGAGGGGCTTTCCGACGCCGCGCTCGACAAGCTGATGGCCGCGGCGGGCGGGTGGGGGCCCGTGGGCCCCGCGCTCCTGTGGCCTTACAGCGGGGCCAGCGCAGAGGCGGTGGCGCGCGTGCGCTCCGAGGCCCTTGCCCGGGTGCCGGAGCTTTTCGCTGAGTGAAACCCGCCCCGGGCCTGCCCCGGGGCCTCATCGGTTCGGCCCCGCATGCTTCTGTCGGGCGCGGCTCCGGGGCCGGGGCGGGTTGGCTTGTGGCGCCGGTTCCGGCCGTCCTCCGGCGGCAGGAGCGCGGCTGGGCAATGGCAAGGGTCCCCCGGGCCGCATCTTTCCCGGGGCGTGGCAGAGCGGGCGGCGGGCCACGGCACAGGTCAGGCGGGGCGGGCGCCTTCACCGGGAGGCCCCGGGTCGGGCCCGGGGCGCGTTCCGCGTGGGCAGATGCTGCGTGCCGCCTGCCCGCCCTGCGCTCCCGAACCCCTGCGCCTGCCCCTTGCCTCAGTAGATCAGGTAGCCCCCGTCGGCCCGGACGATCTCTCCGGTGACGTAGCTTGCCGCGTCGCTGGCGAGAAACGCGATCACCTCCGCCATCTCCTCGGGGGTGCCTGGGCGGCCCAGCGGCAGCGCCCGCGTGAAGGGCGAGAGCGGCTCTGGCGCCTCGGCGAGCGCGGCCTTGAGCGCATCGGTCGTCGCGGTCTGGATGTCGCCCGGGGCGATGGCGTTCACCCGGATGCCGAGTGCGGCCCATTCCAGCGCAAGCCCGCGGGTGAGCGCGTCGATCCCGGCCTTCGTCGCGCAATAGGCTGCCGCATGGTACTGCGCTGCCGAGCCGCCCACCGACGACACGTTGACGATGGCGCCGCCGCCGCCCGCGCGCATGAGCTGTGCAGCCCCCTGCGACATGTAGAAGGCGGCCGAGAGGTTCACGGCGATGATGCGCTCGAAGTGCTCGGCCGATTGCGTGAGGGCCGGGGCCATGGCGGCGCGGGCGAGCACCGCGGCGCTGTTGACCAGCACGTCGAGCCTGCCGAACTCCGCCTCGGTCCGCGCGAAGAGCGCATCGCGCGCAGCCGGATCGGTCACGTCCATGGTCACGGCGAGCGCCCGTCCGCCCTCGCCTTCGATGATGCGCGCCGTTTCGGCCAGCGGGTCTTCCTCGATGCCGCAGAGGATCAGCTGCGCCCCGTCCCGCGCCAGTCGCCGTGCCGCGGCGGCGCCGATCCCGCTGCCGCCGCCGGTGACGAGCGCGACCCGTGCCGCGCTCATCGGACGGCCCCGGGCATAGGCGGGAAGGTGGCGGCAAGGCCCGCTCGGGTGATCCGGCGGGCGCCGGGCTCCGCGCCCATGGCCTTCAGCGTGGCGGGATCCTTGAAGCCGTGGCCGGTGAGGATGCACACCACCGGCCCGTCGCCCGCGAGCTCGCCTCGGGCGGCAGCCTGCAGGGCGCCGGCCACCGAAACGGCCCCGGCAGGCTCCACGAGGATGCCTTCCTCCCTCGCGAGGCGGCGCTGCACGGCGCGGATCTCGTCCTCGTCGATCACGTAGCCGGTGCCGCCGCTCGCGCGCGCTGCGTGGAGCGCCTCCGTGCCGTCGAGGACGTACCCCACCCCGAGCCCGCTGATGCTCGTGGCCGTGTCCACCGGCCGCGCCTCGGCGGCGCCTTCGCGCAACGGGGTGGAGACGGTATCGTTTCCCGCCGGCTGGACGACGTGAAGCCGCGGCGTGGTGCTGCGGGCACCGTCTTCGCGCAGGTCCGCGAAGCCGCGCGCGATGGCCAGGTGCAGGCCGCCGCCGCCAACGGGCGTGAACACGTCGGACAGCTCGGGAACATCGGCGTGGAGTTCGTAGGCGATCGTCTTGATCCCTTCCATGGGCCCCGGGCTGACGGCATAGGCCGTGATGTAGAGCTGCATGCCGCGCGCCGAGGCCTCGGTGGCCAGCGTGCGGGAGATCTCGGCGCTTTCCGCCGCGTCGATGGTGAAGCGTTCGACCCGCCAGACCTCGGCGCCGTAGGCGAGCATCTGCTCGAGCTTGCCCTGCGGCGCGTTCTCGGAGACGTAGAGCGCGCAGCCCATCCCGGCGGCCGCGCAGAAGGCCGCCAGCGCCGCTCCCGTGTTGCCGGAGGATGTGGCAAGGCAGGCCTCGTGACCGGCGGCACGGGCCTCGCCCACGGCAAGCCCGGCGAAACGGTCCTTGTAGGAGCCTGTCGGGTTCAGGTGTTCCATCTTGAAGCGGAGGTCCGGAATGCCCGCGGCGGGGCCGATGGCGCGGCTCGCCCTGAGGGGCGTGCCACCCTGGCCGAGATCGACGGGCCCCGCCCCGCCCACGACGGGCAAGTGGCGGGCGTGGCGTTCGTAGAGGCCTTGAGGGAGGTGATGCTCGGGCACGGGCGGGGCTCGCTTCGGCACGGGGCCGGGGTGGGTTTCGATGGCCCCCGGCGAGGGCCGCTTCGGGTCTTCCGGGCGGGCGACGCCCTGCCCGGAGGGGCCGCGAGGCCGCCGGCGCATGCAGTGCCCCGGTCGGGCACGGCGCCGCCCGCCGACAGGCTAGCGGCCCGCGATGCGCGACACAAGTTCCGCCCGGTGGAAAATCAGCCGGTGGTGGAGAAGCTGAGATCGAGCGCCGCGAGCGCCTCGCCCACCTCGCTTCCCAACGCCTCGGTATAGCGGCTCGACGGGATGGAGAGGCTCACGCTGGCCGCCACCTGCCCATCGAGGAACACCGGCGCGCCGATGCAGACCACGCCGTCATCGTTTTCCTCGATGTCGCGCGCGATGCCGGTGCGCCGCACCTCCTCGAGCACCGCGGCGAGCCGCTCCTGGGAGGTCACCGTCCGCGGAGTGCGGGCGGTGAGGGCGGTTTCCGCCACCAGCGCATCGCGCCTCTCCGCCGGCAGGAAGGCGGCGATGGCCCGGCCCAGCGCCGTGCAGTGGTAATGATCGCGGGTGCCGGCCGGCACATACCACGAGAGCGCGCGCTGCGCCTCCAGCGCCGCGATGTAGGAAACGTAGATCCCGTCGAGCACCCCGAGGTTCACGGTTTCGTTGAAGCGCGCGTGCAGCTCGCGCATCCGCGGCAGAACCTTCATCTTGAGGTCCTCCACCCGCGCGTTGCGACCGAGGTAGGAGACCTTGCCCGTGAGGTGGTAGAAGCCCGTTCCCGCGCTCTGGGAAACGTAACCGAGGCTGGCGAGGGTCTGGAGCACGCGGAAGAGCGTGCCCTTGGGAAGGCCGGAGGCCGATGCGATCTCCCGGAGCGGTGCGGGGCCGCCGAGATCGGCCATGGCCTCGATCACGGCGAACGCCTTCACGAGTACGCCGATGGGTCGCTGCTGGCTCGAACCCGCATCCTCGCGGTCGGTTCCATCGGCAGCGATGTGCCTTTCTGCGCTTTGTTCCATGGGCTCGCCGGCCTCCTTCCGGTTGCGCCGAGTTATCCGGACCGCCCCCCGCGATCAACAACCTTTCCCCGGCGGAACGCGGATGATGCGTTCTTCCGCGCCCCGTGGTGCCTGCTTCGGCGCTCCTCCAGGCACCGTGCGCCGCTAGGCGCAGGGTTCTTCCACCGCCAGCGCCATAAGAAGATCGCCGGCCCCCACCCAGCGCGAGCGTCGCACGAAAACCGCCCGAGCCGCCGCAGTTGCGTGAACGGTTGTCAGGAGTTTTCCGTCGATGTCGCTGATGTCGAAACAGGGCTGGCCCACCCTGACGGTGTCGAGCGGGGCGATGTACGGCGTGCAGAGGCCACTCACCGGCGAGTCGATGGCGGCATCGATATCGCTTTGGCCCGCGAGGCAAAGAGGCACCGGCGGTGGTGGCGTCTCGGCGCGGATCATCCCGAGGTGGTCCATCACCCGCAGCACGCCACAGCGGTAGGCCTCGACCACTGCCTCGGGTGGCGCAGTACCGCCTCCGGCCTCCGTGTAGATGGCCGGGATGCCGGTATCCTCCGCATGGGTCAGGGTGCGCCCGCGCGGCATGGGCGGAGGATGCCGCCACATCACCGGGGCGCCGAAGGCCAGTGCCATGGCCGCCGAACGCTGGCCCGTGTCGCCGGGCGTGTCCGACCAGCCGATGAGCAACGGGCAATCCAGCGCCGTGCCGCCACTGTGCAGGTCCACCAGGGCGTCGGCGCGCTCGATCACCTGCTGGGCGACGAGCGCGGCGAGGCGTGGCGTGTAGCTTCCCGAGGGATCGCCGGGGAAGCTGCGCGCGAGGTTGCCGCCGTCGGCGGGGGTGCAGCGGGTGCCCGCCGCCGCGGCAGCCGCATTCACCAGCGGGGCCACGATGAGGGTGCCCCTGAGCCCGGCCGGATCGAGCCCGGCCATGAGGCGAGAGAGCGCGAGCGGGCCCTCCATCTCGTCGCCATGCACGGCTCCGAGGAGCGCGAGGGTCGGCCCCGGCGCTGCGCCGCGCAACGTGAACACGCGGAGCGGATGCGCCGGGTCTCCGGTGTCGTGGCGCGCCTCCTGCCAGGAGGGGACCGCCTCGTCTTCGTGTGCGCCGGTCATCGCGGATTTCCTCCCGTTTCGAGCGGCCGCGCACCGCACCGCGATTGACGGCGGGCGCTGGCTGTTCCTATGGTCGCGTTACACATGTCGAGACTCGCATTCCGAAATATGAAACAGCATACGCTCTTTGGCGCGGCATGGAAGCCGTGACACCCCGCCCCGGCAAGCCTCTTCGCGTAGCGGTTGCCTCGCTGATGCAGGAGACCAACACCTTTTCTCCGATACCCACGACGCTTGACCTTTTCCGCTCCTACTACGTGCTGCGGGGGGCAGAGCTTCACACCGGCTACGAAGGGGCCCGCGTCGAGGTGCCGGCGGTGATGGCGGTGCTGCGGGAGGAGGGAATCGAGCCGGTGCCGCTCATCGCCGCCTATGCCGCGGCCGCGGGGCCGGTGACGCGCGAGAGCTTCGACGCGCTCGTCGGCGAGATGGAAGAACGGTTGCGCGCGGCCGGCCCGGTGGACGGGCTGATCCTCGCGCTGCACGGCGCGCTCGTGGCCGAGGACGCGCCCGACGGCGACGGCGAGATCATCGCGCGAATGCGGGCGATCCTCCCCGAGGGCGTGCCGATCGGCGTGAGTCTCGACCTGCACGCGCACATCACGCCGCTGATGCTGCAGCCCGAGACCTTCCACATCGGCTACCGCGAGTATCCCCATATCGACATGTACGAGACCGGCGCGCGCACCGCGCGGCTGATGGTCGAAACGCTGGCCGGGCGCCGCCGCCCCGTCATGGCGCTGGCCAAGGCGCCGGTGCTGGTGCCCGCCGTCTGCGGGCGGACAACCGATGGCCCGCTGGCTCCGGTTGCCGCCCGCGCCCGTGCGCTCGAGGCCGAGGGCGGCCCGGTGCTGCATGCCTCGATCTTCCCGGTCCAGCCCTGGATCGACGTGCCCGATCTCGGGTTCGCCGCGCTCGTCTGCGCCGATGGCGACGTCGGGGCCGCGCAGGCGGCGGCGGGCCAGCTCGCGGGCATGGTCCTCGACCGGCGCGAGGCCTTCGCGCTGGAAATGACCCCGCTGGACGAGGCCATCGCCTCCGGTCTTTCGGGGGAGGGCATGACGCTGGTTTCCGACAGCGGCGATGCGCCCACGGGCGGCGCGGCGGCCGACAGTGCCGCCGTCCTGCGCGCACTCCTGGAAGCGGGAGCCGAAGCCGCGAACCGTCCGGTTCTGCTTACGCTTTGCGACCCGGCTGCGGCCGCCGCGGCCCACCGCGCCGGTGCCGGCGCAGAGTTGAAGCTCGCCCTCGGGCATGCCTTTACCACCGATGCGGGCAGCCCCGTGGAGGTGACCGCACGGGTGGTTTCGGTCTCGGATGGCAGCTACGTGATGCGCGACGCCGGCGCCCAGGGCATGCGGGTGGACATGGGGCCGACAGCCGTGCTGGGCATCGGCGCCTTGCGCATCGCCGTGCGCAGCCGCCCTTCGATGGAGTGGGACACCGGGATCTACACTTCCCAGGGTCTCGATCCGGCCACGGCTGCCCTCGTCTTCGTCAAGTCTCCCTCGCATTTCCGGGTCGCCTTCGGGCCCATGGCGGCGCGGATCATCCTCGCCGATACCCCTGGCCCCACCTGCGCCGACGTGCGCCGGCTTCCCTACCTGCGGGCCACCCGGCCGCTCTTTCCGCTCGATCCCGTCTGAGGAGGCACGATGCGCCTGACCATGGTCGCCCGCCCGCCGAGCCCCGCGCTTCTGGCGCTGATGCGGCAGCTCGGGGCCACCGACGCCGTTCACTACGACATGCACGATCTTCCCGAGGATCGCGCCGCGCTCGAGGCCATCCGTGCACGCTACGAGGCGGCGAGCCTGCGCTGGACGGTGGCCGAATCCGGCCCGGCGCTGGACAGGATCGTGATGGGCCTCGAGGGGTGGCAGGAGCAGACGGAACGTTACAGGCGCATCCTCGGGCATCTCGGCGCGCTGGGGGTAGAGGTGGTGGCCTACAACTTCATGCCCCAGGTCTCCGAAGACGCCATGGTGATCCGGACCGCCTACGACATGCCCACGCGCGGCGGCGCGCTGACCAGCCGTTTCCGCCTCGCCGACGTCGGCCCCGAAACACTGCCGCACAACGAGGCGCCGATCCCGCGCGAGCGGATGTGGGAGAACCTCGAACGCTTCCTGCGCGCGGTGATTCCCGCCGCCGAGGCGGCCGGCGTGCGCATGGCGATCCATCCTGACGATCCGCCGCTGCCCGAACTGTGCGGGCTCCAGCGGATCATGGGAACACCGGAGGATTTCGACCGGCTGCTCGCGATTTCCCCCAGTCCCGCCAATGCGCTGACCTTCTGCATGGGGTGTTTCGCGGAAGGAGGGCACGATCTGCCCGCGCTCGTCCGGCGCTGGGCCGGGCGGATCGGCTTCGTGCATGTGCGCGACATCCGGGGAGACGGGGAGGATTTCCACGAAACCTTCCCCGACGACGGCCAGAACGACCTGCCGGCCGTGTTCGAGGCGCTGGCCGAAACCGGCTATGGCGGGCCGATACGCTCCGACCACGCGCCGCTCATCACCGGCCAACAGGACACGGCGGAGGACGATGGCGACACCTCCGACGGCTACGCGCCCACCGGCCATGTCTTCGCGCTTGGCTACATGCGCGGGCTCGCGCAGTGCGCGGAGCGGGCCGTCGCCGCGCGCAGGCCATGAAGCGGCTTGCGCGAATCGCGGATTCGGTGCCAAATCTGTTCCGCAGAAAAAAATCCATGTTCCGTTTTACGAAACACCGGGCCGCCTATGGGAATGCGCGAGCCACGGCCGCGAAAACAGCAGGGAAAAGGAGACCACGCGACATGCAGGAGCTTTCCAGGAAACTCTCCGCGAGGCTACGCTCGGCCACGGCCGGTGCGGTGCTCGCCGCGGTGTCGTTCGGCGCCGCGCCGGCGCTGGCGCAGGACACGGCCGCCTCGCCGCGCGCGGCGCAGGACGCCATCGTCATGATCGCCCGCCAGGATCCGGGCACGCTGGATTACGTGAAGTCGAACCTGACCGCGCTCAGGCTCTGGATTCCCGGCAACGTCGCGGAGCCGCTGGTGTACTTCGAGGCCGACGGCTCCGTCGCTCCCGGCGTGGCCGAAAGCTGGACGATCAGCGATGACGGCACCGTCTACACCTTCACCATCCGCGACACCGTCTTCTCCGACGGCACGCCGGTGACGGTGGACGACGTGATCTTCTCGATGAACGCCATGAGCGAAAGCCCCGTGGTGCCCTATGCCGCCGCCTACAACGCAGTGGAGAGCATCGAGGCGCTGGACGACCGCACCGTGCGGGTCACGCTTTCGCGCCCGAGCCAGAACTTCTGGCGGGGCATGGGGGATGTGAGCGGCGTGGTCCAGCCCGCAGCGCGTGCCGGCGAGATTGCGACCAACCCCATCGGCACCGGCCCCTACCGGCTGGTGGAGTATGTTTCGAACTCCAACATCACCCTCGAGGCCAACCCCAACTACTGGGGCGAGGCGCCCGCGATCTCCGATGTCGTGATCCGCGTCGTGACCGACGGCACGGCAGGGCTCAACGCTCTGGCCGCCGGCGAAGTGGATGCCATTCCGGTGATCACGATCGACCTCTGGGAGCAACTCGTCAGCAGGGGGCTCGACGAGGACTACACCCTCGTGACCTATCCCCAGGTTGGTGAGCCCACCTACGCCGTCATCAACCAGGCGATCGAACCCGAAGTGCGCCAGGCCATCGCCAAGACGCTCGACAGGCAGGCCTTCAACGATGCCTTCGGCGCCTCCTGGGGAGCGGAAAACACCTGCACCTTCGGCCTTCCGCACATGTCCTGGTACGAGCCGGCCAGCGAGGAGACCTGTCCCTATCCGTTCGACTTCGCGGGCGCGATGGAAGACGTGGCCGCCAACGGCTTTGGCGACATCGAGCTGGAGTACGTTTCGCTCAGCGACGTGCCGGATCTTTCGCTTCCGGCCGACGTGATGGTACCGATGATGCAGGCCGCCGGCTTCAACGTGCGCCGCAACGCGATCGATCTTGCGCGCTATGCCCAGATCATTTTCCAGGGCCGCCCGCCGCAGTTCGACGTGACGATCATGTCGGGCCCCGGCGACCTCATCCAGTGGGCCTGCCCGACGCCCGAGGATGCCGGATGGAGCACCTACTGCAGCGAAGCGTTTACAGAGAAGCTGCTGGCGGCCGACGCCGTGGCCACGGCGGAAGAGAACGAGGCGCTTCTGCGGGAGGCTTCGGCGATCCTGCGCGAGGAGGCGGTCATCGTGCCGCTTATCGCCAAGCTCGGCGTCGGCCTGCTTCACCCCGAGCTTGAAGGCTTCACCGAGCCCCGCGTGGGCGTCGCGGTGGAGATCTCCAAGCTCCGCTGGTAGCGAACCGCGGCGCCGCCGCGCGCTCCCGCCCGTCCCTGGTGGCGGGAGCGCGCACGGCCCGCATCCTCTCCCTGTTCGTGTCAGTCGCCTTTCCAGTACGCCCGGCGGTTGCCGCGCCGCCTCGCGGGATGCCCCGAAAGCCATGATCCTTTACATCGTAAGGCGGCTCTCCTTCTTCATCGGGGCGCTCGTCGTTTCCTCCATCCTGATCTTCCTCCTGATACGTGCCGCGGGCGGCAACGTTGCCGCAATCGTGCTCGGTCGGGATGCCAGCGCGGAGGCCATCGAGGCGCTGGCCACCGAATACGGGCTGAACCGGCCGCTGCCGGTGCAGTATCTCGACTGGATCGGCGGCATGCTGCAGGGCGATCTCGGTAACTCCTTCCGCACCGGCGAGAGCGTGATGGACCTCGTCGTCTCGCGCCTGCCCGTCTCGGTGCCATTGGCGTTGGGCGGGCTGCTCGTCGGGCTGATGATCGCGATCCCGGCGGGCATCTTCGCGGCCCGCAACGCCGGGCGGCCCGCGGGGGCGCTCGTCGGGCTGCTCAGCCAGATCGGCATCGCCGTGCCGGTGTTCTGGGCGGGCATCCTCCTTTCGCTGCTCTTCGGGGTCTATCTCGGCTGGCTGCCCACGGGGGGCTGGACGCCCTGGTCGGTCGATCCTGTCCAGTCGCTACGCTCGCTCGTGTTGCCTGTGATCTCGCTCGGTGTGATCCTCGGCGCGGTGATGACCCGCTACGTGCGCTCGGCCGTGCTCGACGTGATGAACCAGGACTACGTGCGCACCGCGCGCGCCTGCGGCATGACCTATACCGAGGCGCTCCTGAAGGTGGGCCTTCGCAACGCCGCGTTGCCCATCGTGACGGTGATCGGGCTCCAGATGGCCGAGCTGGTGGGGGGAACCGTGATCATCGAGATGGTGTTCTCGCTGCCGGGGCTGGCGCGCATGATCCTCGCCAACGTCGCCGCGCGCGAGGTGATCGTGGTGCAGTCGACCGTGATGCTCATCATCGTCTTCGTCATCTTCGTGAATTTCGTGGTCGACATGCTTTACGCCGTGCTCGATCCGCGCGTTCGGGCGAGGCGCTGAGCGTGGCCGCCCGCAACATGCGTCTGAACGCCTCGCTGCTGGTCGGGCTCGTGCTCACCTCCGGCGCCGTCGGGGTGGCCGTGCTCTCCTTCTTCTGGCTGCCGCACCATCCCAACATCCCAGATATTCCCAACCGTCTCCAGCCGGCCGGGACACCGGGCTACCTGCTCGGGACAGATGTGCTCGGCCGCGATATCGTGAGCCAGCTCATGGTCGGTGCCCGCACCTCGATACTGGTGGGTGCCGGCGGCGCCTTCATCAGCCTCGTGGTGGGTGCCTGCCTCGGGCTCGTCGCGGCATCGGCCGGCAAGATCGCCGACGAGACGATCTCCCGAGGCGCCGACATCATGCTCTCGATCCCGGGCATCATCACGGCGCTCGTCCTGGCCGCGACCATCGGATCGGGGATGCTCACCACCATACTCGCGCTCACCGCCTTCTTCACGCCGTCCTTCGTCCGGGTGGCGCGGTCCGCGGCGCTCTCGGTACTGCAGGAGGATTTCATCGTCGCCGCGGCGCTTTACGGTCGCCGGCGGGTGTTCGTGCTGGCGCGCCACGTGCTGCCCAACATCGCCGGGGTGCTCATCGTCCAGTTCACGCTCTACTTCGCCGCCGGCATTCTCACCGAGGCGGGGCTTTCCTACCTCGGCGTGGGCATGTCGCGGCCCGGCATTTCCTGGGGGCTGATGCTCAACGAGGCGCAGAACCAGGTGGGCGTTTCCTCCCCGCTGGCGCTCTGGCCGGGGCTGGCCATCGTGACGGTCGTGCTGGGGCTCAACCTGCTGGGCGACGGCCTGCGCGACGTGCTCGACCCCAAGCTCGCCCGGAGGGCGGCATGACGGCGCGGCCGCTCTCCCCGGGCGCCGTGCATGCCGCGCCTGTCGCCGCGTCACCCGGCACCGCCGCCGCTGCACCCGCCGTGGTGGTTGAAAACCTCGACGTGGGCCGCGGCGCGTTGCGGGCGGTGCGCGGGGTCTCCTTCACGATTGCCCCGGGGGAGCGGATGGGCCTCGTGGGGGAAAGCGGCTCCGGCAAGTCGATGACGGCGCTCGCGATGATGGGGCTTCTGCCGGCGGGCTGGGCGGCGCGCGGGCGGATCCTACACGACGGGACGGACCTGCTGACCGAGACCGACCGGCAGATGTCCCGGCGCAGGGGACTGACCATCTCCATGGTGTTCCAGGATCCTCTCTCCGCGCTCGACCCGGTGCGCCGGGTCGGCCGCCAGGTGACCTCGGTGATCCGCCGCCACACCGGCGCCGGGCGGCGCGAGGCCGAGGAGCAGGCGGTTTCGCTCTTTCGGCAGATCCGGCTTCCGCGCCCCGAGCAGATGCTGCGCGCCTATCCCCACGAGCTTTCGGGCGGGCAGCGCCAGCGGGTGATGATCGCGATGGCGCTGGCCTGCTACCCGCAGCTCATCATCGCCGACGAGCCCACCACCGCGCTCGACGTGACGGTGCAGAAGGAGGTGCTGCGCATCCTCGACGGCGCGGTGCGGGACCGCGGCTCGGCGCTGCTGATGATCACCCACAACCTGCCGATCATCGCCGCCATCTGCGACAGCGTCGCGGTGATGTACGCCGGGCGCATCGTGGAGACAGGCCCGGTGCGCGAGGTGTTCTCGGCGCCACGCCACCGCTACACCCGCGCGCTCCTGCGCTCGCAGCCGACGATGGACAACATCGCCCTCGACGGCAGCGCCCGGCTCCCGGCGATCCCCGGGATGGTGCCGCCGCTCACCGATCTGCCCTCGGGCTGCGCCTTCCATCCGCGCTGCGCGGCGGCCCTGGACCGCTGCCGCACCGCGATGCCCGAGCTCGAGGGCGCAGGGCGAAGCGTGGCCTGCTGGAATCCGGCCGGGGAGGGCGAGGCATGAGCGCGCCGCCCCCGATCCTGGAGCTGCGCCGCGCCGGGCAGAGCTACCGTCTGCGGCGCGACAAGCTGTTCGGCCCGGCGCCTCGCCTGACGGTGCTCGAGGGCATCGACTTCTCTGTGGCGCCCCGGGAGGCGGTCGGCCTCGTCGGCGAATCCGGTGCCGGCAAGACGACGATGACCCGGCTGCTGACCGGTCTCGAGGCGCCCGCGGCCGGCCAGCTGCTCTTCGACGGGGAGGACCTCGCCGTCGCGGGGCCCGAGCGCCGCCGCGCCTTTCGCCGCTCGGTGCAGATGGTCATGCAGAACCCGCGCAGCTCGCTCGATCCGCGGATGACGGTGGGGCGCTCGCTGCTCGAGCCGTTGCGGGCGCTTGGGGTCGAGGGCGACCACGCGGCGAGGGTGCACGAGGTGGTGGGGCAGGTGGGCCTCTCGCCCGAAGTGCTCGGGCGCTTCCCGCACGAGTTCTCCGGCGGCCAACTCCAGCGCATCGCCATCGCGCGCGCGCTGGCACCGGGCCCTCGCGTGCTGATCGCCGACGAGCCCGTCTCGGCCCTCGACGTCTCGATCCAGGCGCAGGTGCTCAACCTGCTCAGGGAGCTCGTGGCCGAACTCGGGCTGGCGCTTGTGCTCATCGCCCATGATCTCGCGGTGGTCGCGTATTCCACCACCCGCGTCTACGTCATCGACGCCGGACGGATCGTGGAGACCGGCGCGCCGCTCGACCTTTTCACCCGGCCCCGGGCGGAAGCCACCCGGAATCTCGTCGGAGCCGTGCTTACCATGGAAGATGGGCTGGCCGGCCACGGCCTCGACGGGCCCGGGCCCGGCCACGGCCCTACCGCGCCGCACTTCAAAGAACGCCAGATGCCGGAGGAGACCCTGAGATGACCGACAGAAAGACCGTGCTCGAAACCTGCGAGGCCGAGCTCTACGCCGCAGTCGTGGCCGATACGCTCGATGCGCTGGGCCTGCGCAACCAGGTGGTCCACCCGGGGCTCGCGCCGCTCGACGAGGCCCGGCGGATCTTCGGCTTCGCCCGGACCGGGCTCTACATGCCGATCTACCACGACGACGAGACGGTGAACGTGTATGAACACGAGATCCGCCTCGTGGACGACCTCGACGAGGGCGAGGTGCCGGTGATTTCCTGCGGGGGCAACACCGCCATCGCGCCCTGGGGCGAACTCCTGTCGACCCGCGCGCAGGTGCTCGGCAGCCCCGGTTGCGTTACCGACGGGTCGGTGCGGGACGTGGCGATGATCCGCGAGATGGGCTACCCGGTGTTCTGCGGCGGCCGCAATCCGAGCGACACGAAATACCGCGGGAAGATGATGTGGATCGACGTGCCCTGCCGGGTGGGCGGCGTGGAGGTGAATTCGGGCGATCTCGTGATCGCGGACATGGACGGGATCGTGTTCGTGCCGGCCGACCGGCTCGAGGCGGCGCTCGAGGGTGCGCTCGCCAAGGTGCGCTCCGAGAACACCGTGCGCGAGGAACTCCGGTCTGGCGTGACCCTCGCCGAAACTTTCGCCCGTCACGGCATCCTCTGAGGTGGAATACCGGGGCTCCGCCCCGGCCCGCGTCCGCAAGCCGCGCACTTCCGTCCCGCTCCGTGTCGCGCAA
>CAYXOX010000027.1:21176-26609 GCA_964466745.1 uncultured Rhodobacterales bacterium | reverse complement strand
GTTTCCGGCCCCAGCCGGTGCTTGCCCGCGCGCATCTTGTAGAACAGGCAGCCGGTTTCCATCCGCGGGTCCGCCACGGCGAAATCGATCAGGGCGGCGAGTGTCGCCTGCAGGCCCCTTCCGCCGTGCAGGATCGCGAACACGGCCGAGAGGACCCGCTCGGCGTAGCTGTCGAGAACGGCGCGAATCAGCCCGTCCTCGCTTCCGAACTCGCGGTAGAGCGAGGGCTTGGAGATGCCCGCCATCTGGCAGATCGCATTGAGCGACACATCGGCCGGATCGCTCTGCCAGTAGGCCGTCATGGCGACGTCCAGCACCTTCTCGGCGCTCATAGTCCGCGGTCTGCCGCGCGCGGGTTTCGGTTCGTCATCACCCATTTGTTACCAACCGGTATTTAATTCTTGACGGAGTTTCACCGATATTCGTACCACTTGGTAACACAATTCGCAAGCTGGGGAGTCAGCCATGTCGGAGACAGCAAGGACGGTCGTCATCACGGGGGCCAGCAGCGGATTCGGCGCGGCGGCGGTGCGCGCCTTCGCCGACCGCGGGGACCGCGTCTGGGGCACGATGCGCGATGCCGACGGGCGGAACGCGGGCAAGAAGGCGGAACTGCAAGCCTACTCGCCCTGCATCGCCATCGCCGAGATGGATGTGACAAGCGACGCCTCGATTGCCGAGGGGTTTGCCCGCATCCTCGCCGAGGGCCCAGTCGACATCCTGATCAACAACGCCGGCATCATGTATATCGGCATGACCGAGGCCTATTCCGTCGCGCAGGCCGCGGAACAGATGGATACCAACTATTTCGGGGCCATCCGCGCGATGCAGGCAGTGCTGCCTTCGATGCGCGCGGCAGGCAGCGGGCTGATCGTCAACACAAGCTCCATCGCGGGCCGTGTGTCGGTGCCCTTCTTCGGCACCTATTGCGCGACGAAACACGCGCTGGAGGCCTACAGCCAGAGCCTGCGTTACGAGGTGGCGCCCTTCGGTATCGACGTCGCACTTGTCGAGCCTGGACCGTTCCCCTCGAATCTTTTGGCGGCCGGCAAACCGCCCGCACGCGCGGATGTGCTGTCATCTTACGGCGACCTCGGCCAGGTGCCCGACACCATGATCGCGGGATTCTCCGAGATGCTGGCGAGCGATCAGGCCCCCGATCCGCAACTGGTCGTCGACGCCTATCTCGCGCTGGCCGATGCCGCGCCAGGCAGGCGCCGCACTCGCACCGTCGTCGGCATCACCTGGGGCGTGGACGAAATGAACGCCTTTACCCAGCCGCGCCAGGACGCGCTTCTGAAAGAGATGCAGCTCGACACCGTGCTGGGCGGTGCCGACGCCTGAGCAAATCGATCCACCACCGACCCTGAAAGGACCAATCCCATGAAAAAGACCCTCACGGCCGCCGCCGTCGCGGCAACCGCACTGGCCGCACCCGTATTCGCCGCTGACATCGACACCGTGCGCGCGTTCTATTCAGACATCCTCACCGACCCCGCCGGAACGACCGCCGAAAGGTACTTCGAGCTCTTCTCGCCCGAAGTCGTCTCGATCCCGACGCCGCCGGGGGGCGAGGGCGCGCAGGGCATGCTCAACACGGTGGCGTTCCTCGGCCAGGTCGTGCCCGACCTGACATGGGTGCCGCAGGAGATCATCGAGACGGGCGACGACCGTTTCGTCGTGCGCGGCCTCGCCACCGGCACGCCCGTCGGCCCGTTCTTCGGCGTCGATCCGGCAACCGGCAAGAGCTTCGAGATCATGTCCATCGACATCGTGACGGTCGAGGACGGCCTCATCACCCATATCTACCACCTCGAGGACTGGACCGGCGCCGTCGCCCAGCTGACCGCCGAGTGAACGGATAGGGCCCGGCAGCGCAGTCGCGGCCGGGCCCTTTCGTACTGTTGCCCAATCCCAGGGAGTATCCCGGATGACCCCTACCCTTGCCTCTACCCTCGGCCTGCTCCTGTGCCTCGCGCCCGCGCTGGTTCACGCCGTGGAAGTGATCCGCCCCCTGTGGGCACGATGGGTCGTGAACTGGGTGCTCCCGTTCTTTGCCCCGGGGCTGCCGCGCCCGCCCAAGGCCCTGACCCACGACGACCAGAGCGCCATGCTGGACGCCGCTCTCGGCGCCGCCCCGCAGGACAAGGCTCCCGCGGGCGCGGACTACGTCTTTCTGATGCTGTTCGAGCAACGGCAGGGCGCGCTTGCCTTCATCGCCGTGGCGGCCGGGGCCCTTTACGGGCTGACGCTGCCGCTGGCCGACCGCCACGCCCTGCACCTCGTGTTCGGCATCATGGCAGCCCTCTTCGCCCTGGTGAACGCCAACCACGCGGGCCTGCCGTTCCTTGGCAACCACCCGCGGCTCTCGCGCAACGGGCGCCATGTCGGCATCGTTTTCGCACCGTACTGGGCGCTCACGACCGTGCTGAACACGCTGGCCTTTTCCGCGGCCACGGCGTGATTACGCGCCCGGCCGGGAAACTGCCGGGCAGAGCCTCCGGGATGAACGCGGCTTCGGCGAAGCGACCTGCGGGGCGTCGGGCCCCATGGCAGCCGGGGCGCGCCTCCTGCCGCCTGGGACCTCAGGCCTTTCCGCCGAAGTGATGCAGCCGCAGATGCTGCCACATTCGGCTGCGGGGCGTGCGCCAGCACTGCAGGGCGTGGCGGCCTTCGTGCATGAGGCACATGTTGCACGAAACGCAGGCCGCGCTCGCGGCCCCGCCGCCGAGCAGCTTGCGCGGCAGATCGGGCTCGCGGACCATGGGGCGCGCCATGGCGATGAAATCCGCCCTGCCCGCCTCGATCACCGATTCCATCGCCCGCGCCGTCCGCAGACCTCCCACGAGGATGACCGGCATGTCCGGGCAGCGCTCCTTGATCGCGCGGCCGAACGGCGCGTAGTAGGCCTCGTCGCCCCGAGGCTTCCATATCCGCTCGAACGCCCAGTCCTGCAGCGCGCGCAGGGCACCCACGGCCACGTAGGGCCGGATATTGTCGTGGTAGCTGCGCATCACGGCATAGACGGGTTCCACCCCGTCGAGCCCCATCTCGCGCAGCGCGGCCACGCGGTCGAGGCTTTCCTGCAGCGCCAGCCCGCCGGGCACCGCGTCGGCCATCCCGATACGGGCGGTCACCGGCACATCGGCGCCGACCGCCTCGCGAATGGCGCGGTAGACCTCGAAGAGAAACCGGCTGCGCCGCTCGGGCGTCCCACCCCAGTCATCGGTGCGCAGGTTGGTGAGCGGCGAGAGAAACTGCGAGATGAGGTAACCGTTGCCGCCGTGGATATGGATACCGTCGAAGCCCGCGGCCCGGGCGCGCACCGCGGCAGCGCGGAAGGCCTCCACGATTTCCTCGATGCCTTCCGGCGAAAGCTCCTCGGGCCGCGTGTCGAAGATGGCGTTGGGAACGACGGACGGCGAAACCGGCGTGTTGCCGGGCACGACCGACTGGCTGCCGGCGTGGGCAAGCTCGGCGAAGATGCGCCCGCCGGCCGCGTGCACGCCGGAAACGAGCCGGCGCCACCCTTCGGCCTTTACCTCGGTATCGATGCCCGTCTGGAAGGGCGCGTACTGGCCGCGGGGCTCAACATAGGTGTGCCCGGTGATGATGAGGCCGGCCCCGCCTTCGGCGAGGCGCCGGTAGAACGCCTCCAGCGCCGGCGTGATGGCCCCGTCGGGCGTGGCCATGGTTTCGGAGGTTGCAGCGCGAACAAGCCGGTTCGGCAGTTCGAGCGTGCCGATCCGCCCCGGACGCGCGAGGACCGCGGCGTGGCCCGCGGCGCTCATTGCACCGACTCCGGCAGCGGATCGTCCATCCCGGCGGCAGCAAGGAAGAGCGCGAGCATGGGATAATAGCCGGCGATGGCGGTGATCTCCGCCGCCTGCCGCGGCCCGAAGGCGGCAACGATGGCATCGAGCAGGGGCCCGGACGCCCGGCGTTCGCGAACCGCGTCGAAGACGTAGCGCACCACGGCCGCTTCGCCGGGCGCGAGCCCCGCGCCGGTGCCCGCGAGCACGGCGGCGCGCTCCTGCCTGTCGAGCCCGCTCTCGATCGCGAGGCGCTCGTGGTACTCCCACTCGTAGCCCGACCCGAAGGCGGCTGCCGCCGCGCAAATGGCGATCTCGCGCAACCGGTCGGACAACTCGGTGCGAAAGCGGATCGTCTCGCCCAGCGCACCGATGGCCGAGGCCAGTTCCGGGCTGTCGAGCATCGCGAGGAACGGCCGCGGAACCGAGCCGCGCGGCCCCGCGGCGATGGCGTCGTACACGGCGCGTTGCGCGTCGGACATGGCGGCCGGATCTCGCTGTCCCAGGCTCATCTGGATTCCTCGTTGCAGGTGTTGCGGCCAAGCCGCTGCGGAAAGATCGCGGCGGGCTGCCCGGATGGCTGCCCGCCCGCGCAGGTCAGCGACGGTCGAAGATCGCCTTCGCGACGTTGCCCACGGCCTCGACCTTCTCTTCCACGTCCTCGATCAGGAGAATCCGGCAGGGGCTCGATTCCAGCCCGTCGTAGCGCCACGGGAAGGCGCCGATGATGCCGCGCTTGTTGAGGCAGAGCTCGATGTCGCCGCCGACGTTCTCGGCGTGGATCAGGCCGCGGTCGAAACCGAGCGCATGGAAGGGGAAGATGCTCTCCGTCACCTGCCGGCCCGATTTGGAGTGGGTGTAGGTGTAATCGGGAAAGAACTCCTCGCAGCTCATGCCCACCTTTTCCTCGAAGCGCTTGGCCAGGTCCGGGCGCATGTGGCGGATCGAGGTGTTCATCGCGTGGTCGCCCGAGCCGCAATCGACGCCGTACCACTTGATCTTCATGTCAAGCATCCACTCGAGCAGCTCCATCTTGCCGCCCGGATGCATGCAGAAGTACTTCACCAGGTCCTGCTGCGGCTGCCCCTCCCAGTGCCGGTGCCAGCCGGTGTGCAGGATCAGGATATCGCCCTCCTTCACCTCGACGGGGGCGTTCTCGATCATCTCGGGAGTGATGACGGCCCAGTCGTCCATGTGCTCGGAGATGTCCACCACGGCACCCGGGGCGACGAGGAAATCCATGGCGTAGGACGCCATGTCGCCCATGCCGTCGGCGCCGTGCATGGCGCCGTCGATATGGGTGCCGGTGTGGAGCGCCACATCGATGCGCTGGGCCACGATCTGCTTCGTCTGCAGGTTCTGGGCGTAGTACATCTTGTTGCCCGCGTAGCCGACCCAGCCCGGCGTGTGGATGTTCATCAGGTGGGTCATGTCGGTGATCTTCATCGGGGTCTCCGTCTTTTCTGAAACTGTCGGGCCGTCGGTAGCGCCCCGTTCTTGATTGCCGGCGCCACGGGTCCGGCTTCTGGCACCATGGCGCCTCGCTGCCTTGTGGGCTAGGTCATCCCGGGCTCGATCGCGCCGATCTGGCTGACCGCATAGGCGATGCGCCGCGCCTGCG
>CAYXOX010000027.1:0-21166 GCA_964466745.1 uncultured Rhodobacterales bacterium | reverse complement strand
AGCATCCGCCGGTAAAGGATCGCCGCGGCATCGGGCACGCGCACGTGGATCTCCTCGCGCAGATCGGAGGGAATCTCCTCCGGGCGCTGGGTCTCCACGATCACGCGGTCCTGCTCCATGATGACGTCGAAGCCGGAGGTGAAATCGCTGTCGGGGCGGTCGAGAGAATGGTTGCGCGAGACGAGAACGTGGATCGTGCAGCGCGCGACGTCGACCGGCGCCGCGATGAAGGTGAGCAGCGTCACGTCGCCGGCCTTGCCGGCGCCGGAGTCCGACCATGTCTTGCCGCCTTCGGGGTTCACCACGCTCTTGCGGTCGTGGACGATGAAGGGGAACTCGATCTTGTAGTCGCGCAGCAGGTGGCCGTCGTCATAGGCATAGGTGAAGCCGCCGTCGGAGCGTTCCACCTCGTAGGGCTTGATGATCTCGCCGTCGGCAAGCTCGGTGTAGCCCATGTGCACGAAGTTGAAATGCGAGAAGTCCATCGCGTTTTCAACGACACGCCCCGCGGAGGCGGCCCAGTCGTAGGCCTTCACGTAGCACATGCGGTAGGCGGGATCGGCCTCAATCTCGAGCAGGTACGAAGGGAACGGCGCGGGCTCCTCGCCCTGGGCGACCCAGACCATCCCGAACGCCTCGCGCACCGGGTAGGCGATGGCGCGCGCCCGCGGCGGGATCGCCTGGCCCTCGGGGAGCGAAGGGATGCGGGTGCAGGCGCCCTGCGCATCGTAGTGCCAGCCGTGGTAGGGGCACACGATGTTGCCCTGCGCGACGTGCCCGCCCGAGAGCGCGGCGCCGCGGTGGATGCAGAGATCCTTCATCGCCACGGCGGGCGCATCGGATGACGCGCGCCAGAGCACGAGATCCTCGCCCAGCATCCGGCGGCGGATGGGCTTCGTGGTGATCTCGTCGGTGGCGGCGACCGGGTTCCAGTAGCGGCGAAGCGGTTCGAGCATAGGGCTTGTCCTCCTCCCGGTCAGACGCCGAGAAACAGTTCGCGGAAATTCTCGGAGGCCAGCATTTCGGCCGCCGGCTGCCGCAGGCGCACCGTGCCGGTGGACATCACCACCACCTCGTCCGAAAGGCCGATGATCTTCTGTGGATTCTCCTCGGCGACCCAGATCACCGTCACGCCGGAGCGGTTGATCTCGGAAATCCCCTTGGCGACCTCGTCGCTCATCGAGGGCGAAAGGCCCGATACGGGCTCGTCGAGGATCAGGAGCCGCGGGCCGTTGAGCAGCGCCGAGGAAATGGCGAGCATCTGCCGCTCGCCGCCCGAGAGCGAGGCCGCCAGCTGGCTGCGGCGCTCGGTCAGCCGGGGAAACCGGGCGTAGGCCCCGTCGATGGCGCGCTTCTGCTCGGGGCGGTCGAGAAGCAGCGAGGACATCTCGAGGTTCTCATGCACTGAAAGAGACCGGAAAACGCCCATCGTCTGGGGCACATAGCCGATCCCGAGGCGTGCGATCTCCTGGCTCGGCCGGCCCGTGATGTCGGTGCCGTCGAACACGATACTCCCCGACATGATGGTGCATTGGCCCACCACCGAGCGGGTGAGCGAGGTCTTGCCGGCGCCGTTCGGCCCGATCACCGAGAGCATCTGCCCCTTGGCCACATCGATAGAGATGTCGTGCAGGACCGGAAGCTTGCCGTAACCGGCCGTGAGCGAGGCGATGGAGAGGATCGGCGCCATGGCGAGCCCTTCGCAAATGTGGCGCGGCCGGGGAGCGATACCCCCCGACCGGCGGTTTCGTGTGAGATCAGTTCGCGGGGAACGAGCTGGAGTCGACGGTTTTGACCGTTTCCCAGACACCCTCGGAATTGACTTGCAGGAGCCGCGTCGCCGGCACGCCGACGTTGCCGAACTCGTTGAAGTCGATCGAGCCCGAAGCGCCCTCGTAGTTGATCGTTTCGCCGGCCTCCAGCGCGGCCACGCCATCGGCGAAGGAGATCACCGCGGTTCCCGGCGGGTTGGCGACGTTCACGAGGTTGGCGTCGATCGCGGCACCCGAGGTGTCGCCCGCGGCCACCATCGCCAGCGCGGCCACCATGAAGGCATCGTAGGTTTCCGCCTGGTAGAAGCCGGGCTCGGGACGCTCGCCGAACCGCTCCAGGAACGCATCGGAGAAGCGCTGCCAGCTTTCCGATCCCTCGACCTGCGAGGACACCGGGTTCATCGCGCCCTCGACGATCTCAACGCCGGCGGCTGCCACGAAATCGGGCGACTGGAGTTCGGCCGCGACCCAGTAGTCCCAGTCGTATCCGCGCTGGAAGGCCTGCTTCACGAAGGCCACGCCCGCGGTCTGCCCGGTGGCGAGGAACAGCATGTCCTGGTCGTGGGAAGCCGCTGCGCGCACTTCGGCCTGATAGTTCGTCTGGCCCGGCGCCAGCACGATCTCGTCGATCACGGTGCCGCCGAAACGCTCGTAGGCAGCCTTGAAGGTCGCCGCGGCCGACATGGTGCCCTCGAGGTTCTCGACAACGAGGAGGATCTCGTCACGGCCGAGCTCGTCCAGCAGCATCTTGGCATGCACGACGCCGAGGAAACTGTCGGACGCGTTGGTGCGGTAGATGAAGCGGCCCGTGCCGCCGGTCTCGTTGAGGGCCTCGGTGCCGGCCGAGGTGGAGATGATCGGTATCTCGTTGTCAGCCGCGAAGGAGCGCAGGGCGACGATCGGGTCGGATTCCGGGCCGATGATGACGCTCACGTCCTCGACGCTGACGAGCTTGGTGGCGCCGCGCATGGCGCCGTCCACGGTCGACGCGTTGTCTTCCGAGATCAGCTCGACCGGCCGGCCGAGGATGCCGCCGGCAGCGTTGATCTCTTCCACCGCGAGGACGGCCGCATCATTGAGCGCCGGTGCCCAGGGGCCCATGTCGCCGGTGAAGCCGACGAGCAGGCCCATCTTCACCGGCTCTCCGTCCTGCGCGAGCGCGGGAAGGCCGGCGCCGAGGGCGAGGGTGGTGGTCAGGGCGAGCGCGGCGCGGCGCGTCATTCTGGTAATGGATGTCATCTTTCTTTCTCCTGTTGGGGTAGCGCCTGTCTTCGTGGGTTTCGCGAGAGGTTATGCGGCCCTCTCTTCGGATCCGGTGCCGATGTAGCGCCGGATAACTTCTGGATCGCTGATCACGTCGGCCGTGGCGCCCTGGGCGATGACCTTGCCATCGGCCATGGCGTAGGCTTCGTCGCAGACCTCGGAAATGAACTTCAGGTTGTGATCCACGACGAGGAACGTGACGCCGCGCGTGCGCAGGCTGCGAATGTGCTCCTGAAGGTTCTCGAGCAGCGCCGGATTCACCCCGGCGGCCGGCTCGTCGAGCAACAGGAGCCGCGGCTCCGCCATCATCGCCCGCGCGAACTCCAGCATCTTCAGCGAGGGCGCCGAGAGATCCTGAACCCAGACATTGGCCATCGCCGAAAGCCCGAATTCGCCGAGCACCGAGAGCGCTCGATCGATGAGCCCGGGCGAGGGCTTGTGCCCCCCGAAGAAACGACCGCGGACCTCGCGCTCTTCGCGCGCGAAGACCAGCATGTTCTCGAGCACGGTCATCCGCGGGAAACCGACGGGCGTCTGGAAGGTGCGCAACATGCCGGCCGTCGCGATCTGGGTGGCCGACCATCCCTCGATCCGCTGCCCCTCGAAGCTGATCGTGCCGCCATCGCCCCGGGTGAAGCCGGTGATCACGTTGAAGAGCGAGGTCTTGCCCGCGCCGTTGGTCCCGATGAGCCCGACGATCCGGCCCTCCGGCACGTCCAGCGATACGTCGTCCACGGCCTTCACGCCGCCGTAGGCCAGCTGCACGTTGCGCACTTCAAGCATCGCCGCGTCCTCTCAGGTCGAAGGTGTCGGGCCGCTCGGAAAAGATCCCTCCCGGGCGGAAGCGCAGGATGAGGATCAGCGCCAGCCCGATGAGCGCCGTACGCAGCGAGGTGAGCGTCGAGGCCATCTCGCCGGAAACCTGCAGGAAGCGCAGCGCGTCATGGAGCAGGATGAAGATGAACGCGCCGGCCAGCGCCCCCCGCTGGTTCGAGATCCCGCCGATGATGAGCGCGGCCCAGATGAAGAAGGTGAAATCCGCACTGAACTGCCGTGGCACGATGAGCGTGTTGTACCAGACGAAGAACATGCCGGCGAAACCGGTGATCGCCCCGGCCGTCACGTAGAGGCGCATGGATGCGCCGCGAGGATCGACCCCGGCCGTGACGGCAAGCGCCTCGTTCTCGCGCAGCGCCTTGACGGCGCGGCCGAACGGCGAGTGGGCCAGCCGGCGGGTGAATGCCCAGACCGCGAACAGCCCGGCAAGGCAGATCAGCATCAGCACGAAGGGATAGGTGCCGGAATCGACCCGCGACTTTAGGGGCTGCTCGAGCCCGTAGATCCCGGCCACGCCGTTGGTGAGCCATGCCTCGTTGGCATAGACCTGCCGGATCACCTCGGCGAAGGCGAGGGTGACGATGAGAAAGTACTCGCGCCTCAGCCTGAGCGTCGGCATGGCGATCAGCCACGCCACGAGCCCCGCGCTCGCCGCCGCGCCGATGGCGCCGACCCACATCGGCAGCCCGAGCCCGAGCACGTAGTTCTGGTAATCAAGCGCGGGATCGGCCGTCAGAAGAACGTATGTGTACGCCCCGACCCCGAAGCTTCCCACGATGCCCAGATCCCACAGCGGGCCCACGCCGGCCTCGAGATTGAGCGCCATGCAAACCATGCCGTAGATCGCGGCCAGGGCCACGAGGCTGGCACCGAAAAGCAGAAAACCCTCCATGCCGCCCTCCTCAGTGGGTCCGTGCGCTGCCGCTCCACAGGGACTGAAGCCCCTGCGGCCGCACCAGCAGCACCAGAATGATGATCGAGAAGGCGAGCCCCGAGCGGTAGGCGGGTTCCACCACCAGCAGGCCCACCTCGATACCGAACGCAAGTACGAAGGCGGCGAGCATCACCCCGTAGAGGCTGCCGAGCCCGCCGAGCACGGTGGTGGCGAGGATGAGAATGATCATCTGCCAGCCCATCGCGGTGTGCAGCGAGCCCATGAGCCCGAGGAAGACCCCGGCGAGCCCGCCGAGGGCCGAGGCCACGAACCAGACGAGATAGGAGGTGCGCGTCGGGTCGATGCCGCGGGCGCGCGCGAGCTCCTCGTTGTCGGAGACGGCGCGGATCGATTTGCCCGCCCGCGTGTGCGCCATGAAGACGTGGATCGCCAGCGCCGACAAGAGCGCCACGATCACGATCGAAAGCTCGTAGCGCGTCATGAACGGTTCGCCGAACAGCTGCATCGCCCGGACCGGCGGCAGGTCGTAGCCAAGCATCCGCTTGCCGGCGATCGCGCTCACGAGACCGTAGATAACGTAGGCCGCGCCCACCGAGGTGAAGAGTAGCACCAGCCCGCCCTTGGCCTTGATCGGGCGAAAAAGAAGCCCGTACAGCAGGGCGCCCACGAGCCCCGATAGCGCCGCGGCGAGCACCGCGGCCAGCGCGATCGGCGCGCCCATGTTCGAAATCCACAGCCCGAGATAGCCGCCGAGAAGCAGCATCTGGCCGTGTGCGATGTTCAGGAATCCCTCGACCTGGACGATCAGCGCGAAACCGACCGCCGAAAGAAGCAGCACGCTCGCGGAGATCAGGCCGAAATACACGATGTCCAAGCCGCTTTACCTCTCTCGTGTTCGCCGCGGCGCATCGACGGTTCTGCGCCAAAGGGCGCACGCCGTGCCGGGCCTTCGCAGGGGCCGGGCCGGGACGGACCCGCCCCGACCGGAGTGTTTAATATGATAAAAATGTTTTTTGATTTTTTCAATCATTTTGGTGCGCCTTTCCCGGTTTCTGGTGCGAGCATTGAGCCGCGCTCAATCCCTGCACGAAAATCCCGCAGCGCCAGCGCGCTACACGGCGCGAACCGTGGCCGTCAGATCGTAGACATCCGACCGCCGATCCTCCCGCGGGCGCACGCGCGGAGAACGGATTCGGGCCGCGCGGATGTCCTCCAGTGTCATCTCGGCGCGCAGCACGCCTTCGTCGTCTTCGCCAAGCGGGCCGGCAACGCAGGTGCCGAAGGCATCTGCGATAAGCGAGGAGCCCAGAAAGCGTGTCGCCCCCGCGCGGCCCGACTGGCTGGCGCAGATCATCGGAAGCTGGTTGAGGTTGGCCTGCACGATCGCGCCGCGGGCCTGGCCGATGAAACCGCCCTCGTCGCGCGGAGCCTTGTCGAAGCCGCCGACCCATGCCGTCGGCACCGCAAGCAGATCGGCGCCGGCCAGCGCATAGGCCCGCGCGACCTCGACGAAGCGCAGATCGTAGCACACGCATATTCCGACCGCGCCGAGGCTCGTTTCGGCGATCACAAGCCCTGTATCGCCGGGCGTGAACACGTCGCGTTCCGCATCGAAGAGATGCACCTTGCGGTAGATGGCCGGCGACCGCCCTGGCCGGGCCAGGATGGCCGAATTGTAGAGCGCGTCGCCCTCCCGCTCGCAGAAACCGCAGACGATGACGGCGCCGTGACGTTCGGCCAGCCCCTGGAGCAAGGCGGCCGTGGGCCCGTCGGCGGGCTCCGCCGAAGCAAGCAGGCCGTCGCGGTCCAGCCCGTAGCCGGGTACGGCAAGCTCGGGCAAGACCACGATGTCCGCCCCCGCTGCCAGCTCCGCGCCGGCCATCTCCCCGATCACCGCACGGTTCTGCTCGGCCGCGTAAAGGCGCGCACCGAACTGGAGGGCGGCGAGCTTCATGCCATCAGCCGCCCGAGGGCAGATCGGCGCAATAGTGCTCGGGGACGGCCAGCTCGGGATCCAGAGCCCCGACCTTGCGCAGGAGCGGCACATCCGCCGGCGCCGGCCCGCCCACGGAAACCACCCGGCTGCCGCGATCGGCATGCACGGCGTGCTTGACGCCGGCCGGCACGTGCACGACGCAACCGGCATCGAACGGCAACGCCAGATCGTTGGTGTAGTCCACCACCGTGCCCTCGCCCTCGATGATGAAGATGCTGTCTTCGGAAACGAGGTGGATGTGCGGCTTGTTCGCCTCTCCCGGCTCGAGGACCACGTAGTTGACGTTGGCGTTCCAGGCATCGGTGCCAGGCCACACGACGAACCGGGCGTCCTTGGAAATGAGATCGAGCTTCAGGGTCGGGTTGTCGCGATGAAAGACGCGGATGCTCATGGGGCGGTCTCCTCGGCGCCGAGTTCGTAGAACGCCGGATCGACGGGCACCGTGCCGCCGACGAGACGCATGCCCCCGGCACCGGCTTCGAGACGGTAGGCATCGCCCATGCCGATGTGGATCATGGAGCCTTCGCGCAGGTCTTGCGTGGAGTTGTCTTCGAGATCCCTGATCGCTCCGTCGCCGCGCTCCACGTAATAGATGCATTCGGCTGTATGGCGCAGGTCACGTGTCGTGTCGCCGGCAGCGAGATCGATGATGTTGAACGTCCGGTAGCGCGCTCCGTTGCCGGGCCAGAGCACGGCCTGCGCCGTGCCCGAGCCGCGCACGAGCGGCAGCGCCTGCCCCGTCACCTTGCTGTCGATCACCCGAACCGTTCCGGTACCCGATTGTTCCATGCTGCGCTCCGGCTCCGCCTGCCACAAAGATATTCAAAATAATTTGATCCGGTCAACTCCCGGATCGCAACGGCCGTTCATGCCGCAGCCGTCCTTTGCCACCTGAAGAGGCGCTCGGGGGTGATCGGCAGCCGATCCACGCGTATCGCGCCGCCCAGCGCATCCTCGACCGCGCCGGCGATGGCCGCGCCAGAGCCGTTCACACCGCCCTCGCCGGCCCCCTTCACGCCGAGCGGATTGATCGGGCTCGGGGCGTCTTCGCGCAGGATCACTTCCACGGCGGGCATCTCCATCGCCGTCGGCACGAGGTAATCCGCGAAGCTCGCCGCAAGGGGCTGGCCCGCCGAATCGTAGACGAATTCTTCCAGCAAGGCACCGCCCACCCCCTGGGCCACGCCGCCAACGATCTGGCCCTCCACGAGGATCGGGTTGATGGCGCGGCCGATATCGTAGGCCACGACGTAGCGTTCGATCTCCACACCGCCGGAGTCCCGGTCGACACGGACCTGCACGAAGTGGATGCCGTAGGGGTAGGTCATGTGCGAGGTCGCGAAGCGGCCCTCGGCCACGAGCTCGCCCCCGGCCTCCTCGGCGAGGCGGGCGAGCGGGACGGGAGCCGGCCCGCCGAGAACCGCGCCGCCCGAGAATCGCAGTGTGTCGGCCGGCGCCCCGAGGAGCTCGGCCGCGCGCGCGACGGCCTGCGCGGCAAGCGCCTCGCAGGCGAGCTTCGTCGCCGAGCCGGTCATCACCGTGACCCGCGTGGCGAAGGCCCCCATGCCCTGCTCGATGCGGGCGGTCTGGCCGTGGATCACCTCCATGCCGGCCACGGGGATACCGAGCGTCCCGGCACAGATCTGGGCGATGGAGGTTTCCACCCCCTGCCCCACCGATGCCGCCCCCGTGACGATCGTGAAGGTGCCATCCGCCTTGGCATGGACGCGGACGAGATCTTCGGGGCCGAGGCCCGATTTTTCCACGAAGTATCCGATGCCCCACCCCGCGCACTCGCCCCGAGCGCGGCGCGCCGCGAGTGCGGCATCGAGGCCGGGCAGATCCACATGCGCCTCGAGGCGCTGCAGAAGGTCGGCGTAGCGCCCGCTGTCGTAGACCACCGGGGTGCCCAGCGCATCCACCTTGCGGTCGAACGGCATCGCCTCCTCGGGGATCAGGTTGCGCCGGCGCACTTCCGCCCGCCCGAGGCCGAGCCGCGCGGCCACCGCGTCCATCAGCCGTTCGCGGGCGAAGGTGCTCTCGAAGCGGCCCGGCGCGCGGTAGGTGCCCGCGGGCGTCTTGTTGGTCAGCCTGACATGGCCCGAAACCCGATAGGCCGGGATCCGGTAGGGCCCGGGCAGAAGCGCGGCGGAAAGATCGGAAACGGTGCCGCCATGGGTCCGGACATAGCCGCCCTGGTCGGTGAAGAACTGCGCATCGAGCGCCGTCACCTCGCCCTCGGCCGTCACCGCCGCGCGCAGGCGGTAGCGCTGGTCGCGCGAGTGGTTGGCCGCGGTGAGGTGTTCGCGGCGGTCCTCCACCCATTTCACCGGGCGGCCGAGGGTGCGCGCAGCGTGGCAGGCCAGCACGTCCTCGGGGTAGAGCTCGCCGCGCACGCCGAACCCGCCGCCCACATGCCCTTCCACCAGTTCGAGGTCGCCGGCGGCAAGGCCGAGCATGGCGGTGATGGCGCCACGGTTATAGTGGGGCACCTTCGCCGCACCGAAGAAGGTCAGCTTGCCCGTCTCGGGGTCCGGCACCACGAGTGCGCCGCGCGTCTCCATCGTGACGGCGCTGTGCCGCCCCGCCGTGACGTCGATTTCAACGACGTGTTCGGCCGCAGCGAAGGCGGCGTCGACATCGCCGTAGCCCTTGTGCAGCACCGCGGGCTCGGTGAGCACGCCCGGCATCGTCTCCGGCATGAATTCCGACGGAGCCTGCGACGCGTCGAGAACCGGATCGGCTTCTTCGACATCGACGAAGACGAGATCGGCCGCGTCCTCGGCGGCGTAGGGATCCTCGGCCAGCACCAGCGCAACGGGCTCGCCCACGTAGCGCACGTATTCGCGGGCAAGGCACCACTGGCGGTAAGGCTCGAGCCCTTCGATCCGGGTCATGCGGAAATCGATCTGCGGCAGATCCGCGATGTCCTCGTGGGTCCAGACCGCCACGACCTCGGGGTGATCGCGGGCCTCGTCGGCGTCGATTTCGAGGAGCCGGCCGAAGGCGACCGGCGAGCGGACGACCTTCATCCAGAGCTGGTTCGGGCGGGTCTCGTCGGCGAGGAACGCGCCCCGGCCAAGGAGCAGGGGACGGTCCTCGATGCGGCGTTCGGACCGGCCGATGGCGTTCGCGTTGGCCCCGCCGGGGCCGGCGGCGCCGTCAAGCGCGGTATCGGCGGGGCCGTCGCTCATGCCGGGGCGGCCCGCATCGCGTCGGCCGCGGCGCGCACCGCGAGCAGGATGTTCTGGTATCCGGTACACCGGCAGAGGTTGGAGGAGACGAGCTCGCGAATCTCCTCGTCGGTCATGTCCGGGTTCTCGCGCAGCGCGCCGGCCGCGAGCATAAGGAAGCCGGGCGTGCAGAAGCCGCACTGAAGGCCGTGCTTCTCCCAGAACGCCTGTTGCAGCGGATGCAGCGCTTCGCCCTCGGCGAGGCCCTCGACCGTCTCGATCCGCGCGCCCTCTGCCTGCCAGGCGAACATCAGGCAGGCGCGCACGGGCGCCCCGTCGACCAGCACCGTGCAGGCGCCGCAGACCCCGTGCTCGCAGCCCAGATGGGTGCCGGTCAGGCCGCAATCCTCGCGCAGCGCGTCAGCGAGGTGCCGGCGCGGCTCCACCTCGATCTGGCGCGGAGCCCCGTTGACCGTGAATGAAACCGTGGTTTTCGGCGACATGGCGTGACCTCTCATTCGGCGGCGGCTGGAGCGGCGGCAGCACGCAGGGCGGCGCGCACGCGCTCGGGAGTGGCGGGCATGGCATCGAGCCGGGCACCGAGCGGCGCAAGGGCATCGTTGATCGCGCCGATCACCGCGGCCGGGGCGCCGATGGTTCCGCCCTCGCCCACGCCCTTCGCCTTCGTCAGGCTCTCCGGCGAGACCGTTTCCATATGGTGGATCTCGATATCGGGCACTTCCATCGCCGTCGGCGGCAGGTAGTCGGCCAGAGAGGTGGTCAGCAGCGTGCCGTTCGGATCGTAGACGAGTTCCTCGTAGAGCGCGTTGGCAATGCCCTGAGCGACGCCGCCCGCGATCTGCCCGTCGACGATCATCGGGTTGATGAGCCGGCCAGCATCCTCCACCACGAGAAAGCGCAGGATGCGGGTGCCGCCCGTCTCCGGGTCCACTTCCACCTCGCAGAGATGCGCGGCGTTCGAGAAGGTGCCGGCCGGATCGTACTGCGCCTGCTCCTTCAGCCCCGGCGAAAGACCCTCGAAAAGATGCGAACGGTGGTGCAGGGCGCGGGCCACCTCGGCAATCGCGAGGGAACGGTTGGTGCCTTCCGCGCTGGCCAGCCCGTCGCGCAGGATGATCGCTTCGGGCGGTGCCTCGAGCATCTGCCCGGCCGCTGCACGCAGCTTTCCTGCAAGCGCATCCGCGGCGATCTGGCTGGCGCCGCCGGCGATCACCATGGAGCGGCTGGCGAAGGTGCCCCAGCCGTAGGGGCTGGCATCGGTGTCGCCGCTGATCACCCGGACCGCCTCGGGAGCCACACCGAGCCTGTCGGCCATGAGCTGCGCCAGCGCGGTCTTGAGGCCCTGCCCGTGGGGGGATGCGCCGATGGCGAGCCGCACCTGGCCCGATGGCCCGATCTCGCAATCGACCGTCTCGTAGCCGGGCACGATCTCCATCTTGCGGGCCGCGAACGCCGGGGTGCCGTAGCCCGTGCGCTCCGAGAAGACGGAAAGACCGAGCCCGAGGTAGCGGCCCTCGCGCAGTGCGGCGGCCTGGCGGGCGCGGAACCCCGGCACATCGGCCGCGTCCAGTGCGGCTTCCATGGCGCCGAGATAGGAGCCCTCGTCGTAGACCAGCCCGGTGGGCGAGCGATGGGGAAAGCTCGTCACCAGGTTGCGCCGGCGGATCTCGGCCGCGTCGATGCCCAGTTCGCGTGCCGCCCTGTCCATCAGCTGTTCCATGCAGAGCGTGAGCATGGGCCGAGCGACGCCTCGATAGGGCGCCATCATGGCGGTGTTGCTCGTCACGCCCCGCGAGCGCACGCCGTATTCCGGCACCACATAGGGGCCGGGAAGCTCGGCGAAGGCCATGAGCGGCTCGACGCCGCAACTGACCGGGTAGCACGAGAAGGCGCCGATGTTGGACGCAAGATCGGCATCGAGCCCCAGCAGCCGGCCCTCGGCATCGAAGGCGCCTCGCACGGAATAGGCCATGTCGCGCGAGTGCGAGGCCGCGAGAAAGTTTTCACGGCGGTCCTCGATCCAGGCGAGCTTGCGGCGCAGCCTGAACGCCAGCCACACGAGCGCGGCGTATTCGGGAAAGAGCGACATCTTCTGTCCGAAACCGCCGCCCACGTCGGGGGCCACCACGCGCAGATCGCCTTCGTCGATGCCCAGGACGTCCGAGATACCGGTGCGCAGCATGTGGGGCATCTGCACCGAGGCGTAGAGCGTCACCCGCCCGGTGGCGGCATCGTAGTCGGCCACGCCGCCTCTCGGCTCCAGCGGCATCGCGGACTGGCGCGAGCAGGCAAGCGACATCTCCACCACACGGGCGGCGCCTTCGAAGGCGGCATCGAGCCCGGGGGTGCGCATGGCGCCCTCCACCATCACGTTGCCGGGCGCCTCGGGATGCACGTCGCGCGCGCCGGGCGCGAGTGCCGCTTCCAGCGTGACGACCGGCTCCTCGGGCTCGATATCCACGAAGACGCTCTCGGCCAGGTCTTCGGCCTCGGCCTCGCTGGGAGCGACGACGGCGGCGACCGCCTGGCCGGAGAACACCACCCGGTCGCTTGCAAGCACGGGATGCGGCACGCGCCGGTAATCGGGCCGGTGCAGGATCGCCTGGATCGCGCCGACGCCGGTGGCCGCGAGATCCTCGGCAGTGAAGACGAGCCCCTCCTCCGGGCGCTCGATTTCGAGGATCCGGCCGGCCGCGTCGGGGCTGCGCACGAATTTCACGGCCCAGGCGCCGCCGGCGTGATCGGCGGTGTAGCGGCCGTCACCGCGCAGAATGGCCGGATCCTCGAGCCTGGGAAGACTGCGGCCGACCCAGCTCATGTGGCCGCGTCGTCCAGCGCCTCGAAGAGCGCTCGCCTGACAACGGTGACCGCGAGTTCCCGGCGATAGTCGGAGGAGCCGTGGATGTCGGAGGGCGGATCCACCAGCTCCGCAACGCCGGCCGCGATCTCGGAAAGCGCCTCGCGGGTGGCCGGCGCTCCCTGCAGGCGCGGCTCCAGTTCGACGAGGCGCAGCGGCGTGGGAGCGAGCGCCCCTGCACCCAGCCGCGCTTCACGGACGCTGCCGCTTTCGAGCCGCAGCGCGGCAACCGCCATGGCCAGCGCGAAATCGCCCTTGCGGCGGGAGAACTCGAAAAACCCGGTGCCCCACCCCTCGGCAAGCTTGGGCAGATGCACTCGCACGAGGATCTCGTCTTCGGCCACGGCTGTGGTGAAGGTGCCCCTGAAGTAGTCGGGCGCGGCCACCCGGCGCGCGCCTTCGGGCCCCAGGATCTCCATCTCCGCCCCGAAGGCGGCAGCCATGAGGCACCACTCGGAGGCCGGATCGGCGTGGGCGAGCGAGCCGCCGAAGGTGCCCCGCCGGCGGATCGGATAGTGGGAGACGTTGTGCACGACCCGGGCCAGCAGACGCCCCGTGGGCCCAGCGCAGACAGGCGCCTCGAAGACGGCGTGCCGCGTGACGGCCCCGATCACGAGAGTATCCTCGGTTTCGGTGAGCCCCTGGATCTCGCCGATGGCGTTGATGTCGATCAGCGTCTCGGGCCGCGCCAGCCGGAAGTTCATGGTCGGCACGAGGCTCTGCCCGCCGGCGATGATCTTGCCCAGTGCGCCGTGCTCGGCCAGGAGGGCGACGGCCTCGGCCAGATCGGTGGGCCTGTGAAACGTGAAGGCGGCTGCTTTCATGGCTCCCCGGCAGGGCCGGCGGCGGCCGTTTGGCGGCCCCGTCGCCCGATTTTATCCTCACCAAAACTTTTTTAACAATGAAGAGGGAGGCGGAGGCTGTCAACGCCTTTCCCCGGCGCCAGCCAGGCGCGGGGCTGCCCCCGCCCGTCAGCGGCGGTCGGTATTGATCCAGACGGTGCGGGCCATGCTGTCCCCGTGGTTCCAGATCCTGTGGGGGCGCTCCGAGGAATAGGCGATGAGGTCGCCCGCTCGGATCACGTAGCTTTCGCCGTCCACCATGACGGTCAGCGCCCCCTCCAGCAGCACACCGTACTCGAACCCCTTGTGGCTGATCGGCGTGAGGTTGGAAGATGTTCCGGGCGCGTATTCGTTTATGGCGATCGAGATGCCGTGGGCGTGGTTTTCCTTGAGCACACGCCGCACCACCCGTTCCGGGGTCGTCACCGGCGCCACGTCCTCGCCGCGCACCACGATGTCGTCGGAGTGATCGTCGGCCGCGAGAAGCTCCGAAGTTCCGATCCCCAGGGCCTCGGCCACCACGATGAGCGATCCGATGGAGGGTGAGGCAAGCCCGCGTTCGACGAGGCTGAGCATCGACGCGCTTATTCCGCTTGCATCGGCCAGTTGCTGCAGGGTCATGTCGCGGCCCTTGCGCAACTCGCGGATGCGTCGGCCGATCAGGGCGAGCGTGCGCGCGGTGTTGTCGTTCGCGGCGCTTTCCCTGCCGCTCTGGTTTCGTGCCAGCCGGTTCATTTTTCCTCGCTTGCCAGTTCCTTCCGCGCCGGGCACGGCCGCCTCGCTCACGCGGGACGGCCGGAGGCGGGAAATCCCCGCCAGCACCGGTCATCTTCGACCTTATACACCCAACCCGCAGCGAACCCGCAGAAAAAGCGCGCGAGCCTCAATTCCGGGTCCGTTCCCGGTCAGACAGCGGCAGCGGCGACACGCCCCGCCCCGCTTTCCGCGGCTTCGGAGGTGGCGTCCCACTGGGCGAGGATGTCTGCCGCGTCCATCACGAGGCCGGTGTGGATCGAGACCATCTTCAACGCCGCATCCTCTAGATCCGGGCCCGAGCCGCGCACCAGATCAGCCGCGACGCAGACGCGGTAACCGATGTTGGAAGCGTCGAAAGAGGCGTTCAGAACGCAGCAATCGGTCATCCCGCCGTTGAGCACGATCCGCTTGATGCCCATGGACCGCAGCAGGAAATCGAGATCGGTGGGATAGAAGGCGGAAAGGCGGCGCTTCGTCTCCACGATCAGGTCGGTGTCGAGCACCTCGGTAACGAACTGCGTCCAGCGGCTGCCTTCCAGCGCGTGCTCGTCGAGGGTGGGAATGTCGAGCTCGTGCAACTCGGTGAGCGCGCGCCATGCCGCGGGATGCTGGCCCTTGAGATCGTCCTCGCCGGTGCGCCGCAGCACAGAGCGCACGTGCACGATCGGGATGCCGCGGGCTCGCGCCGCGCGATGGAACGCGTTGACGGGTTCGATGATCTCGATGCCGCGCGGGGCCGGGCACGGACAGTTGCCGTCGGCCGCGAGGTGCCCTTCGTGCATGTCGATCGAGACCACCGCCGTATCCGGCCGCGAGACCCATTCGGAGAACTTCGTGGGGATCTCCTTCTTGACCCCGTAGACATAGGCTTTCATCGGCTGCTCCCTGCTGATGCGCCGCCGGACAAGCGGCGCTGGATTTGCGTCATACTCAAACGATATGGGGATTCGTTCAACACGTTGTTCGCGCATGCAGCGCCTCCCTGCCGTCAGGGCACCCTCTCTGAGTGCGCCGCAGGCCCATGCGCAGGGCCGTCCGGCTCACGCTCGACCCGGCGCGCGCAGGACGCACCCTGCGTCCAGCAGGGCCGCGCGCACGGCACGCGCGATTTCGAGCGCGGCAGGACCGTCGCCGTGCACGCAGACGGTGTCGATCCGGGCCGGCAAGACGCTTCCATCTTCCGCGAGTATGGCCCCGGCCGCCAGCATCGCGCACACCCGCCGCGCCGCCTCGGCCGGATCGTGGATCACCGCGCCCGGAAAGCGGCGGTCCCGCAGGGTGCCATCGGCCTCGTAGGCGCGGTCGGCGAATATTTCCGCCGAATACGGCTCGCCGAGATCGCGGGCGGCAGCTTCCATGGCGGTGGCGGCCTGCACCACCGTTCGGATGCCGGGCACCACGTCCCGCGCGGCTAGTATGCACATCCGGGCGAGATCGATGTCCTCGGCGGCCATGTTCGAAAGCGCCCCATGGAGCTTCACATGGGCCAGGTCGAGCCCGGCGGCCCGGGCCATCCCCGCCGCCGCCGCAACCTGGTAGCGGATCTGGTTGGCCAGCGTCGCGGGCGGCACGTCGATGCGGCGGCGCCCGAAGCCCTGCAGATCGGCGAAACCCGGGTGGGCGCCCACCGCCACGCCGCGGCGCGCGGCCTCGGCGAAGGTCCGCGCCATGACATCCGGATCGCCGGCGTGAAAGCCGCAGGCGACATTGGCCGATGTCACCACATCGAGCAGTTCGGCGTCGCGGCCCATCAACCAGGCCCCGAAACTCTCTCCCATGTCCGCGTTCAGATCCACGGTCGCGCTCATGTCCCGTCTCCCCCGTCTTCACCGGCGTCCGGCCCTGCCTCGGGCAGCCCGGTGGTGAACCCGTCGACCAGCCGGGCGCCGAGAAGCTCGGCCGTGCTGGGCGCGCCGGCCGGATCCCTGCCCATGGCCGCTGCGGGCCTCACCCGTTCGGCCAGCCCGGCCCGGGCCGCGGCCAGCGCATGCGCCTCGACGCGCGCATCCTCCGGGCCGACGAAGGCGAAGCGTAGCCGCGTGCCCGGCGGCGCCTGGTAGACCCGTACGAGATCCGCGGGAAGGAGCGTGCCGATGCGCGGGTAGCCCCCCATCGTCTGGCACTCCGGGCCGAGCACGAATGGAGCGCCCTCGCCGGCGAGCTGCACATCGCCCGGCACCACCGGCTCGGATAGCAGTGAAAGCTGCCCCCCGGCTGCGAAGGGCGCATCGCCTGACGTCAGAAGCACGCCCTGCCGGTTGCCGCGCGCGTCGCGGGTGAAGGTGGTGGCGCAGAATCGCTCGAGCGTGGCCTCGTCGAAGAGCTCAGTCTGGGGCCCCGGGAGCAGGCGCAGCGGCCCGTCCCCCCGCGGCAGGGGCCGGATCGCCCGGCCGGCCGGGGCACCGCGTCCAGCGCGATCGTCCGCAAGCGCGAGCGTTTCCCCGGCGTTGACGGCGCGCCCGAGGCCGGCGGCGAGATGCGCCGCACGGCTCCCGAGGATCCGGGGGCCGTCGAATCCGCCGGCAACATGCAAGTAGGAGAAGACGCCGTGCCGCGAAGGCCCCAGTTCCAGCACATCGCCTGCATCGAGCGCGTGGCTGGCGTTCCAGCCCGGCACCCGCTCGCCGATCCGCACGGGCCGCTCGGCGCCCGTCAGCGCCACCGTGAGTGGCGCGAGGGCCCGCAGCCGCGCGCCGCCCAGCGCAAGCTCGAGAGCGGCGCACTCGGCACCCTGCCCGAGGAGCGCGGCGCCCTCGGCAAGGGCGAACGGATCCACCGCGCCACCCTGCGCCACCCCGGATGCACGCCATCCCGGCCTGCCGGCATCTTGCAGCGTGGCGCCCGGGCCGATGGCCAGCACCTCCAACCCGCTCATTCCAGCGTCTCGCAGCGGGCCCCGCCGAACCCGCCGGGATCGGCGGCGGCGAGCGCCTCCAGCCTGTCCGGCGCGACCGGCTCGAAGCGGATCTCGTCTCCCGCGGCGAGCGCGACGGCGGCCGAACGCGCCGGGTCGAAGCAGGCCAAACGCGTCTGGCCCACATGGTGCCAGCCCGTTGGCGAGGGCGCGGCGAAGAGCGTGAGCTGGCGCACGGCGAGCCCCACCGCTCCCGCCGGCACCGGTTCCGAAAGCGCCGTGCGGCGCGGCAGATCCCACTCTTCAGGAAGCACACCGAGATAGGGCTGCCCGGGCGCGAACCCCAACGCCAGCACGCGCAGCCGGCAGGCCGCAAGCGCCTCCACGGCCGCGTTTTCCGATAGGCCCGCGGCCTCCGCACAGGCCGCAAGCGCAGGGCCCGACGCGCCGCCGAAGGCACAGGGCAGACGCCAAAGCCGCCGGCCCTTGGGCAGAGGTTCGGCAAACCAGTCGCGCCCACCGAGAAGCCCCTCGAGGCGCCCGGGCACCGACGCGGCGGCCGCGTGGCCCGGATCGAGCCGCACGTAAACCGAGCCGAGGCCAGGGGCGGTTTCGGCGATCCCCTCCGAGGCGCACCGTTCCAGCTCGGCCCGGAACGCGAGCGCAGCCCTGTTCGCGGCATCGTCGAGCCTGGTGCCGAAGCGCACGAGCAGGCCGTCCCACCCGAGCGGCAGAACGGCGGGCAACTGCGGCGCAGCCGCGGTATGAGCTTCGGGCGGACCCATGGCCACAGCATTCGCAGCCCCAAGGCGCGTCTTCAAGCGCCGCAGCGCTGTCCCCACTCCGTCCGCATCGCCTGTTCGCCTGCGCAGGCGGGCTTGACGATCGCTCGCACCGGCCTTAGCGATGAGCGGACCGCGGGCATGGTGAAATGGTATCACACGAGCCTTCCAAGCTCTTGGTGCGGGTTCGATTCCCGCTGCCCGCTCCACGGCCCTGCTTCAAGAGACAATCGCCCTGACGCCTCCGCGGCGCTGTGCGACCGCGAGACGCGGGCGGGCTCGCCTTGGCCCGCTGCGCCCGCCGGGCTAAGACGGAGCACCGGGAGAGAGGACGCAGGCCAGGATGGCACCAGCCCCCGAGCAACGGGAAAGCGAACGCGCAGGCTCGCGCAACATCCGTGTGCTCGGCGCGCTGGTACCCTTCTTCGCGCCCTACCGCCGGGCAGTGGCGCTCGCCATCGCTGCCCTTTTGCTCACCGCGGCCGTCTCGCTCTCGCTGCCCATCGCGGTCCGGCGCGTGATCGACGGGTTCAATGCCGACATCGCCCTGCTCGACATCTACTTCGCCGGCGCGATCGCCCTTGCGATGGTCTTCGCGGCTGGCACCGCGCTCCGCTACTACATCGTCACCCGGCTCGGCGAGCGCGTGATCGCCGACATGCGGCGCGCCGTCTTCGACCGGATGATCGGAATGAGCCCGGCCTATTACGAGAAACTGGTGACCGGGGAAGTTCTCTCGCGGATCACCACCGACACCACGTTGCTTCTCGCGGTGGTCAGCTCTTCGGCCTCGTGGCTGCTGCGCAACATGCTCCTGCTCGTGGGCGGCCTTGTGCTGATGCTGTGGTCGTCCGCCAAGCTGACCGGGCTGGTGCTGCTGATCGTGCCCGTCATCATGCTGCCGATCATCGCGCTCGGCCGCCGGGTGCGCAGCCTCTCGAAGGAAAACCAGGACTGGATCGCCGCCTCCTCCGGGAATGCCTCCGAGGCGCTCCTGGCCGTGCAGACGGTTCAGGCCTTCACCCACGAGGCGGCCTCGCGCGCCGCCTTCGGCGACACCACCGAACAGAGCTTCGACGTGGCCCGCCGCCGCATCGCGCTGCGGGCGGTGATGACCGCGATCATAATCTTCGTGGTGTTCGCGGGCATCCTGAGCGTGCTCTGGATCGGTGCGCGCGATGTGCGGCTCGGGATGATGAGCGCCGGCGAGCTGGTGCAGTTCGTGATCTACGCGGGGATCGTGGCCGCATCCGTCGCGGCGCTTTCCGAACTCTGGGCGGAGATGCAGCGCGCGGCGGGCGCGACGGAGCGGCTCGTGGAACTGCTGAATGCCGAGGACACGGTTCACGACCCCGCGCACCCGAAGGCGCTGCCGGAACCCGCGCGGGGCGAGATCGTGTTCGAAGACGTCGCCTTCCGCTACCCGTCCCGGCCGGAGGACACGGCGCTCGACGGCGTCTCGTTCACCGTCAGGCCGGGCGAGACGGTCGCGCTCGTCGGGCCGTCCGGCGCGGGCAAGACGACGATCATTCAGCTCCTGCTGCGCTTCTACGACCCTGCAAGCGGAACCATCCGGCTGGACGGGGTGGATGTGCGCGAGATGGACAGGGCGGCCTTCCGGCGGGCGCTCGCCCTCGTGCCGCAGGATCCGGTGGTGTTCGCGGCCTCGGCGGCCGACAACATCCGCTTCGGCCGCTCGGGAGCCACCGACGCCGAGGTGGAGGACGCGGCCCGTGCCGCCGCGGCCCATGATTTCATCTCGGCGCTGCCGCAGGGCTACGGCACCTACCTTGGCGAGCGCGGGGTCATGCTCTCGGGAGGGCAGCGCCAGCGTATCGCCATCGCCCGGGCGATCCTGCGCGATGCACCGGTGCTCCTGCTCGACGAGGCGACATCCGCCCTCGACGCCGAGAGCGAACAGCTCGTTCAACTCGCCGTGGAGCGCCTCGCGCGCAACCGCACCACGCTGATCGTGGCGCACCGCCTCGCAACGGTGAAGAAGGCCGACCGCATCATCGTGATGGAGCACGGCCGCATCGTGGCGGTGGGCACCCATGACGAACTCGTGGCACAGGGCGGCCTTTACGCGCGCCTCGCCCGCCTCCAGTTCACCGAGGGTCTTGCCGCCGAGTAGCGCCCGCCGTCACCCAGGCCCCGCCAACCGCCCCTGCATCGCCGCAGCACGGCCCGGTGCGGCGCACGGCGCCCGCGCTTCGCGCCAGAACCTCGGCAACACCGCCCCAAACCGGCACGTTCGCGCATTTTGGCTCTTGCAGCGGGGGTGCGCACACCCATTTCCCCAGATTGGGAGTTGTCAGGCGGGCGGAGGAGGGACGGCGATGGGTGCCTATGCCGAGTTCGGAGTGGCGGAGCCGAAGTTCGCGACATATGCGGACCGTGACGGCATCGAAGCCGAAATGCCCTACGACGCGCGAGCCGTACCCACCACGCTCTACGAGTTTCTGACCCACACCGCCGAAACCCACGCGTCCCGCCCCGCGGTGAGCTTCCAGCTTCTCTCCGACCCCGGCGCCCCGTCGGAAACCCTCACCTGGCGCGAGGTGCACGGCAGGACCACCCAGGCGGCGAACCTCTTCCGCCGCCTCGGCGTCGGCCCCGGGGACACGGTGGCCTACCTGTTGCCAAACTGTTCGGAGACGGTGGCGGTGCTCATGGGCGGGGCCGTGGCCGGGATCGTGAACCCGATCAACCCGCTGCTGGAGCCCGAGCAGATCGCCGCGATCCTGCGGGAAACGCGCGCGAAGGTGCTCGTGACCTTGCGCAGCTTTCCCAAGACCGACGTGGCGCAGAAGGCGGCCGCGGCCGTGAAGTTCGCGCCCAACGTGAAGACCGTGCTCGAGGTCGACCTGCTGCGCTACCTCACGGGCGCCAAGCGCCTCCTGGTGCCGCTGCTACGCCCGAAGAACAAGGTTGCCCACCACGCCGACGTGCTCGATTTCACGGCCGAGGCAGCGCGCGAACGGGCCGATGCCCTCGCCTTCGATGACCCCAGCGAAGACAGGATCGCCGCCTATTTCCACACCGGAGGAACAACCGGCCTGCCCAAGATCGCCCAGCACCGTTACTCGGGCATGATCTACAATGGCTGGATCGGGCG